>CACXHC010000161.1 GCA_902767285.1 uncultured Ruminococcus sp. | reverse complement strand
TTCCTTCTTTTTTTTTTTTTTTTTAGAAGCAAAAAAAACTTTAGTTGATGTTAATTTTTTGTGTTCCGCAAATTTACATCACCGGCAAAGTGTAAACCGCAAAAATAAAAAGTGTAAATGATATGAAAAGACCGTTTGCCTGTATTGGTTTTGGTGCGTTTGTTGCTGCAACAGTAACAGCACTTTTTGGCTATGTTACTGTTGTTGTTGCAGTGATATGTTTATGTGTATCCGCAGTGCTGTTGGCTCTGCGGATAAATTATGACGATTATTTCGAAAAAATCGAAAATAAAAAAGTGGGTATGAGAATCACATCGGCAATTGTGTTTTTGTTGTGCGGAGTGGTAACATCTGCGTTTTATTTCAGCTTTTCAATTATATACGCAGACCCGCTGATTGATAAATATAACGAAAAAAACGTTGTTTTTTCGGGCATAATAACAGCTGAGCCGTATACACAAAACGCATCAACAAGCTGTGATGTGCGTATAGATAATATTAATGGAAAGCACTGCCGAATCAATACAAAAATGTATTCAAATAAAATTATAAACGGGCATGAGTGCGACCGAATCACCGCAAGAGCCGTATTGAAAGAAAATAGTTCGTCATCTCTGAAATATATGTTTATAGGACAGGTTAAAAACAACGGTGTTTTTTGTGTCGAAAAGTCCAACTCTCTAAATATTGAAAAGAATTTTGCGTATATTAGAAAGTATATAAAAGAGTATTTTGCAAAAAATCTTTCGTATGATGAATCCGCATTGTGTACGGCTATGGTAATTGGAGAAAAAGAGTTTTTGCCGTCCGAAATGCGTGATATTTTCAATGATTTGGGTATATCGCATTTAATTGTTGTGTCAGGACTTCATTTGTCATCGGTAATGGGAATACTGTATGTAATTTGCACATCACGAATCAAAAACAAATATTTGTCGTGTTTGTTGCAGTTTTCGGGAGTTTTTCTTTTTGCCTTGATGAGCGGTTTCGGCTACTCGGTAAGACGAGCATTTATAATGTCGGCAGTGCTGATTTTTTCACAAGTTTTTGAATCAAAATCGGATTCACTCAACACGCTCGGACTTGCCGCAGCGATACTTTCGTTAAATCCGTTTTCCGCCGGAGATATAGGCTTGTTGTGGTCATTTTCGTGTACATTTGCGGTGGTTTCGGGATTTTCGTATGTAAAAAGAAAAAAAGTCAAATATCCGATTATTTTCACAGCATTTATGGCACTTTTGGGGTCGATACCGTTTATAATTCTTGTAACAAAAACTTTTTCGCCATATACAATATTGGCAAATCTTTTGACAGTTCCTGTAACTGTGTTTGTCGTTGTCGGCGGAATATTTGCGGTTGTGTTCTCAAAAATTCCGATTTTGTCGGATTTCTTTTTGTTAATATCGGGTATGGTAACGAAATATCTGATATTCATAACAAGAAAAATTTATGCTCTGCCGTGTTCAAAATTCAAGATAGACCGCTCAATATTTGTAATATGGCTTTTGATTTCGATTGCAGTTTTGATTATTGCTTACACCGCTTTCGAAAATAGACATTTGTATAAAATTGTGTTTTGTGTATCAGGAGCAGTACTTGTCGTAATTTCGGGCTACACAGTTTTCGCAGGTAAAAACGAGATTGTTGTTTCCGTTCTGGACGGCGGGGGAATGAATGTCGTTTTGAAAGAGCATGGCAACGCATTTATTCTGAGTTCTTTTGGCGGAAGTATTTCAAAAGTGGTTGATTATTTATCGGACTATGATATTTTGTTTATGGCTGATGTTGCTCCCCCCGAAACTAAAAACAGAAATTATCGTAAAATAATGGATAACTGTTATTATCATATTGAAAATGTGGTTGTCGAAGATTATGCTGCTCTTAGTAAAGAATATTCGTGGTACGAGTACAAAGGCGGAACAGTTGGCGTAATTGACCGAGAATATATTTTGAAATCGGAAAATTTCACAGTAGATATATTTTTGTATGGAGATACTGTGTTTGAATATATTTGTGCTTACGGAACGGAGATTCTGTTGTACGAAGGCGGTTCGGAATCCATTCCGACAGAATTTTTGTCGCCCGATATTGTGATTGTTCCCTCCGAAAATTATGCAGATAAATTTTCGGAAGATGCAGATATAATTATATCGGATGAAACGAATGACGGCAAAGGAAATATTGATATTAGGGTAAATAAATCGGGAGAGGTGGATATATGCCGACAATAACGGAAAGCGATCTCAAAAAAGTGATAAACAAAGGCAATTTCGGCAGATTATATTATCTGTGCGGAGAAGAAAAAGTGCTGGTTTCTCACTATACAAGGCAGATAGTCGAAAAGACTTGCGGAAGAGAACCCAACGATTTTAATTATCATGTTTTTACTGAGAAATTCAGCGTTGAAGAGTTTGAAATGGCGGTTCAGATAATGCCGTTCATGAGCAAGTATAACGTTGTTGTGGTAAAAGATATTGATTTCGCAAATTTCAAGGATAACGAGCCTAAAAGAATATTAGATACAGTTTCGGACGTTCCCGAAGGAACAATACTTATAGTGACGTTCCCCACAAAGTCGGAAACTCAGGGCGAAAAATCGACTGGCGGAGCAAATGACAAAAAGCTAAAAAGCATTGTGTCAAAAGTCGGAACAGTTGCGGAGTTTTCGCCCATAACACCGGCAACCGCAAGAAATTATCTGATGATGTGGGCAAAAAAAAGCGATGTTATTATGAACGAAAAAGAAGCCAATCTGCTTGTTGATTACTGCGGAACAGATTTAAATAGACTCAAATGCGAGTTATCAAAACTCTGTTCGTATGTAGATGAAGGCGGAACAATAACTTGTGAGGACATCGAAACACTTGTTACAAGAACTCTCGAATCGAATGTTTTTGAGTTGTCGAATGCAATAATAAGCAGGCGTGCCGATGATTCATTCAAGATACTTAACAGACTTCTTTATGCTAAGGAAGAGCCGGTAAAAATAATATCGGTGCTTGCCGGTTCGTATATGAATATATATCGTGTGCGAATGGCGATAAAAAGCGGTGAACGCTCAACAGTTCTCAAACAGTGGTTTAAGATTACGGATTATCAGCTCAGATTTGCCGAACGTGATTCTCGAAACACCACAACGGCAGTTTTGCGTAAAAGCATAAATGCGATAGCCGAAACCGATATGGCACTTAAAAGCACACGAACATCGAAATCGCTTTTGCTGGAACTTCTTATAGAAAAACTGCTGATTATAGCGAGCGAGGGCAAAAAAAGATGATAAAAATAAAAGAAGCAATTATAGTAGAGGGAAAGTACGACAGAATACGTCTTGCATCGATTTTCGATACAGCAGTCATCGAAACAGGCGGATTCAGAGTTTTCAAAGACGAGGAAAAAGCAGCTATAATCCGAGAACTTGCACACACACGAGGAATAGTTCTTCTTACTGATAGCGATGGTGCAGGATTCGTCATACGAAATCACATAAAAAGCATCATAAAGGATGAGGACGCAAATAACATCAAGCAAGCCTATATTCCCGAGATTCAGGGCAAGGAAAAGAGAAAAGCACACCCATCAAAACAAGGTCTGCTCGGCGTTGAAGGAATGACTGACGAAATAATCGTGTCTGCCGTCAAAAAAAGCGGTGTGACATTTCCGAAAAGCGAGTCACAAAATTTTGTCGAAAACCCCATCACAAAAGCCGATTTCTACGAATGGGGACTGTCCGGCTCCGAGAATAGTTCCACCTTGAGAAAACAAGTTCTTCAAACACTCGGCTTCCCTCAGTATATGACCACTAATTCTTTGCTTTCCGCGGTAAAACTGCTTTACACCAAAAACGACTTTCAACACCTCGTTAGGGGTTGTCGCCCCTAAAACCCCGCCGCTTGGGGGGCTGCCGCCCCCAAACCCCCGCCTTCTTTTTTTTGAAAAAAAAGAAGCAAAAAAAACTTTAATTATATTGGGAGATAGTAAAATGAAATTTTTGAAAGTAGATGGTTTTGAAGATAAAATGATTTTATTTATCGATAAAGATAAAAAGTATTTTGCAATAGATAAATCCGAAATTCCTTTCGATGTTAAAAAAGGCGATAAAGTCGAAATAGATGATGAAGGAAATATTACTCTTGTGTCAAAAAGATAAAGGAATGAGAATTTATGGAAAAAACAAACGTTATGCGTACTCTCGACCGGAAGAAAATCCAATATACCCCTCATTGTGTGGGTGACGGTTCTGTTACAAACGGCGTACAGATAGCCCAAATTCTCGGCGTTGACGAAAAGTGCGTTTTCAAAACGCTCGTCACCGTGGGCAAAAGCGGAAATCATTATGTGTTTGTTATTCCTGTTAAAAATGAACTCGACCTCAAAAAAGCCGCTAAAGCTGTGGGCGAAAAGTCAATCGAAATGCTTAAAAGTAAAGAGTTGCTCCCTCTTACCGGATACGTTCACGGCGGTTGTTCGCCTATCGGTATGAAGAAATTTTTTACAACTACGTTCGATTCCTCCGCACAGTCGCTCGATAAAATCTTTTTTAGTGCAGGGAAAATCGGCTATCAAGTTGAGGTTAACCCCAAAGATATTTCAAAAATTATAAGATTTGGTTTCGCAGAAGTTACAGTTTGATAAAAAGTGTAAAAAAAGTTGTTGATTTAAATTTGGGTTTATAGTATAATGAAGTGTATATTATAAATAAAAGGAAGTGTTTAACATGGCAGATGGAATAAGATTCGTCGAAAAAAATTTTCAGCATACTTTGCCTGATATAGAAAAATATGCGGACAAATGTATCGAAAATACAAATTTTGACCCCGCTCTTTACTACAAATATGACGTTAAAAGAGGCTTGCGTGACCTTGACGGAAAAGGTGTCTTAACAGGTCTTACCGAGATTTCCGAAATTCGTCAAAATAAAATTGTGGACGGAAAAGTCGTGCCGTGTGACGGTAAACTTTTTTATAGGGGTTATAATGTTGAGGATATTATTGCCGGATTCCCCAAAGACTCTAACTTCGGTTTTGAAGAAGTTACTTATTTGTTGCTTTTCGGTCAGCTCCCTACCGCTGATGAACTGGACGAGTTCAAAGGCATACTCGCAACGTACCGTGCGTTGCCCGATACTTTCGTTAGAGATGTTATCATGAAAGCCCCCAACTCCGATATGATGAACTCTCTTGCCAAAAGTGTGCTTACCCTTCATTCGTATGATAATATGGCGAATGATACGTCTATCGGAAATGTAATGCGTCAGTCACTCCAGCTTATCGCCGAATTTCCTATGCTGGCGGTTTATGCTTATCATGCGTATAATTATGCCCGCAAACATAGTCTGACTCTGCATAATCCAAATCCTATGAAGTCAACAGCAGAAAATATTTTGACTATGCTCAGAACAGATAGAAAATATACAAATCTTGAGGCTCGTGTTCTTGATATAGCTCTTATTCTTCATGCAGAACACGGCGGCGGAAATAACTCGACTTTCACAACAAGAGTTGTTACAAGTTCGGGTACAGATACATATTCCGCAATAGCCGCGGCACTTTGCTCTCTCAAAGGGCCTAAGCACGGCGGAGCTAATGTCAAAGTTTGCGGTATGTTCGATGAGATAAAAGAACAAGTCAAAGATTGGAACGATGAAGAAGAAATCGAAGCCTATCTTACAAAAATTCTGCATAAAGAGGCTTTTGATAAGTCGGGACTTATATACGGAATGGGTCATGCGGTTTACTCCATCTCAGACCCCAGAGCAAGAGTTTTCAGCGGATTTGTAAAAGACCTCGCCGCCGAAAAACAAATGATGCCCGAATATATGCTGTATGAGAATGTACGCAAGCTTGCTCCCGTAGTCATCGGCAGAGAAAGAAAGATTTATAAAGGCGTTTCGGCAAATGTCGATTTTTACAGCGGATTTGTTTATTCTATGCTCGGATTACCCATTGAGCTTTATACGCCGTTGTTCGCAATAGCAAGAATCTCGGGTTGGAGTGCCCACCGTTTGGAGGAGCTTATCAATGCCGGAAAAATTATCAGACCTGCTTATATGAGTATCGCTGAGGAGAGAGAGTATATTCCTATCGATAAAAGATAAATGGAAGGTGTGTTTTTTTGGATAAGTATATTCAAACTTATATGAAATTACGCAAAAAGTATGACAAATTAATGGAAGGTCGCCACGGCTTCGACAAACTCAGCAGAGATTTGCTTGTATTGTGGTTTGTTGTTATGTTACTTAATGGATTTATAAGAAATAAGTGGGTGTCGCTGGTTTCGTTGATTTGTCCGATTATCTCTGTGTTGAGGGCATTGTCTGTAAACGATGTTAAAAGAGGTATCGAAAACCGAAAATATTTGGAAATTCTTAAATCTGTACGAAAATCATTTTTACTTCTGACTAAAAAATTTCATGACCGAAAAACGTATAAATATGTTAAATGCAAAAATTGCGATGCCGTTATAAGAGTTAAAAGGGTAGGCGGAAAACATATTGTCGCTTGTCCCAAATGCCGTAAAGAATTTGCGGTTCGTATTATAGGCAAAAATAAAAACTCAGAAGGAATGTAATTTAATGTATCATGTTTCGTTTCCGGGATTGAATTTGGATTTTAATATATCGCCCGTTGCGTTTAGTATAGGCAGTTATCAAATATATTGGTATGGGGTGATAATAGCAGTAGGATTTATGCTTGCAGTCTTTTATTGCAGTCATGAAGCGAAAAACCACAATGTCGATTCAGATAAATTAATGTCCTGCATAATAGTTGGATTGGTTACGGCGATAATCGGAGCAAGGTTATATTATGTCGTCTTTAATTGGGATTCGTTTAAGAATGATCTTGCATCGGTGGTGA
Organism: uncultured Ruminococcus sp.; assembly: GCA_902767285.1. Classification (GTDB taxonomy): domain Bacteria; phylum Bacillota; class Clostridia; order Oscillospirales; family Acutalibacteraceae; genus RUG592. The sequence goes on along the minus strand of CACXHC010000161.1, from coordinate 3,830 downwards.
ATATTCATCAGGGCGGACTTGCGGTCTACGGCGGTATAATCGGCGGTTTGATTGGCGGTCTGATTATGACGAAATTTGAGAAAATAGAAATGCTTGATTCGCTCGATGTTGTCTCCGGTGGTTTTTTGATTGGTCAGTCTATCGGAAGATGGGGCAATTTTACAAATCAAGAGGCTTTCGGTACAGAAACAAATCTGCCGTGGAGAATGGTTTCCGAAAATACTTACGGCTTGGGTGTTCACCCGTGCTTCTTGTATGAATCGCTGTGGTGTGCGTTGGGATTCGTGCTTATGTTTTTTGTATGGAGAAAACGCAAAAAATTTTCCGGAGAATTGTTTTTTATATATCTTGTTTGGTACGGTGTCGAAAGAGCATTTGTCGAAGGATTAAGAACAGACAGCCTTTATTTTTCACCTTTGCATTTCAGAGTTTCGCAAGTGCTGTCGGTTATTTTGGCATTGGGCGGAGCAATTGTTCTGTTTGTCAAACTGAAAAAAACTCATTCCGATAATGATGAGGAAGAAGTCTCTTCAAAATAAAAATATTTTTTTGTATACAGATAAAATGTATTGAAAAATTGCAGCTTTCGTTGTAAAATAATAAATACAAGTAAAATAGTCCGAATATTCGGCAGAAGGAGTAATTCTAATGGCAGTTATAATAGACGGAAAAGCGGTATCCGACCGCATAAAATCAGAAATCGCCCTCGAAAATAAAAAACTTATGGATGATATAGGCGTAATGCCCGGTCTTGCGGTTATTATAGTGGGTAATGATTCGGCATCTAAAATATATGTAAGCAACAAAATAAAAGCGTGCGAAAAAGTAGGTTTCTATTCGGAGAAAATCCAGCTTTCAGAGAAAATAAGTCAAAAAGAACTTGTTGCTCGTATTGAAGAATTGAATAACAGAGTGGATATAGACGGCATACTTGTTCAGCTTCCTCTTCCTAAGCACATAAGCGAAAAAGTTGTTCTCGGTAAAATAGACCCTCGCAAAGATGTTGATTGCTTCAGTCCGTTCAATGTTGGCAGAATCACTATAAATGATTATCGTTTTCTTCCTTGTACACCGGCAGGAGTTATGGAGCTTCTCAAGGAAACAGGTGTTGAACTCGCCGGTAAAAACTGTGTTGTTATAGGCAGAAGCAATATTGTAGGTAAGCCCATGGCAATGATGCTTATAAATGAGAGTGCTACTGTTACAGTATGTCACAGCAAAACCGTAAATCTTCCCGAAATCACATCTAAAGCCGATATCCTTATTTCGGCAGTAGGCAAGCCTAAATTTGTAACAGCCGATATGGTCAAAGACGGTGCAATCGTTATTGATGTTGGTATTAATCACGATGAAAACGGCAAACTCTGCGGAGATGTTGATTTTAATGCGGTAGAACCCAAAGCAGGTTATATTACACCTGTTCCGGGCGGTGTAGGCCCTATGACAATCGCTATGCTTATGAAGAATACTATTATGGCGGCAAAAGCCAATGCGATATTAAACGTAAAATCGGCAGGCAAGACAAAAGCGGCTAAGTCAAAATCCGACAAATAATAAAATAGCATAACCGCACAGTTTGAATCTGTGCGGTTATTTATAATTGGAGCGTTGTCTATTATGAAAAAATTAAATATAGTTATTCCCGATGCCAAAACTATATCTTGCGGAGATGTAAGTTTTGATTGTTTCAAGGAGTTTGGAGAAGTTACGGAATATCAACTCAGCGGAGAGAGGTTTCTCGCCGAAAGAATAAAAAATGCAGATATAATTTTGTGTAACAAAACTCCCATGAACGAAAAAACAATAGGAGAAGCGAAAAATCTTCAATATATCGGGCTTTTCGCAACAGGATATAATAATATCGATACGGAATACACAAAAAAACGAGGTATAACAGTTTGTAACGCCGCCGGATATTCAACAGACGCAGTAGCACAGCATACATTTGCTTTTATATTGGCTCAGTGTTCCAAAGTGGCGGAGTATAACGAATTTGTTCAGGCGGATGGGTGGAAAAAATCAGACATTTTTTCGCCTTTTGTTTTTCCGACAAACGAGATTGCCGGAAAAACTCTCGGTATAGTCGGACTCGGTACGATAGGCAAAGCAGTAGCACAAATTGCGTTGGCTTTCAGAATGAATGTCATTTACTACTCAAGAACCGAAAAAAATATGCCCGGTGTTCGCAGAGTTTCGCTTGATGAGCTTGTTTCTGAAAGTGATTTCGTTACGGTGCATTGTCCGCTTAATGCAGATTCCGAGTTGATGTTCAATGAATCGCTGTTTGCCAAATTCAAAAAAGGGTCGTATTTTATAAATACATCGAGGGGCGGAACGGTAGACGAAAAAGCTCTTGCAAATGCGGTTAAAAGCGGGATTATATCGGGAGCGGCAGTCGATGTTGTAACAACCGAACCTATGGCGGAGGACTGTCCTTTGTGCGGAGTAGAAAATATCACCATAACTCCTCATGTAGCATGGGCGGCAACCGAAACAAGAGAACGCTGTGTGCAGGTTGCTTATAATAATCTGAAAATGTATCTGCAAGGCAATCCCATTAATAAAGTGGTATAATCTCGTAAAATTGCATAACAAGGGGGCGTTATTTTATGTCGTTTTGTATTGAGAACGGTGTACTAAAAAAATATACAAACGAAAACGGAGAAACCGATGTTGTTATTCCCTCGGGAGTTACTGAAATTGGTGAAAGTGTTTTTCAAAACTGTGATTATCTTAAAAGCATAACAATTCCTGATGGAGTAACAAAAATAAATTCCAGAGCTTTTAAAGATTGCAGATTGCTTGTAAAAATAAATTTACCCGAGGGTTTGACCCATATAAGTGAAGAAGCCTTCAGCAGTTGTTATTCTCTAAAAAGCGTAGTTATACCTTACGGAGTAACAACTATAGAACATGGTGCATTTGAATATTGTACTTCTCTTGAGAATATAACGATTCCCGAAAGTGTAACGTATATTTCTGAAAATGTATTTGTTAAAACGCCGTGGCTGAAAAAACACTCCGATAAATTCGTTATAGTCGGAGATGGAATTTTGATAAAATATAACAGAGATTACAAAAACTTTGAATATATAACTATTCCTGAAGGAGTAAAACAGATAGGAGCATATGTATTTTCGGGTCAAGTTTTGCTCAAAAAAGTGACTCTCCCGAAAAGTTTGAAAAAAATCGGTTATAGAGCCTTTAGCAAATGTAATTCGCTGAGAATAATATATATACCTGACAGTGTAGAGCAGATTTCAACCTTTGCTTTCAATGGATGTAGTTCATTAACAAATATCAGAATACCCGAAAGCGTAACTCATATTGGTAATTTTGCTTTTGAAGGCTGCAAGTCACTTAGAAGAATCGAAATTTCAAAAAAAGCAGAATATATTGGCTGGGGTGCATTTGATTGTACTTTATGGCTTGAAAATTATCCTGAAGATTTTTTTATAGCCGGAAACGATATTCTAATAGGGTATAAAGGGAAGTCGCAAGATGTAATAATTCCTGATGGAGTAAAGCAGATAAGCAATCATGCCTTTGAAAAAAGCGATTGTGAAAGCGTAAAAATTCCGGCAAGCGTATCAATAATCGGTGAAGGAGCCTTTATTAATTGTAAAAATCTTAGAAGCGTGACTATGTGTGAAGGATTAAAGCAAATATGTGATCAAGCTTTTTATTCGTGCAGTTCTCTTAGAAATGTTATCATACCCCAAGGAGTAACAGAAATCGGCAAAAATGCTTTTGAAAATTGTCTTTGGCTGATAAATATAAGTATACCCGATACCGTAACTCAAATAAACGATGAAGTTTTTGACGATTGT
>CACXHC010000160.1 GCA_902767285.1 uncultured Ruminococcus sp. | reverse complement strand
TTTAATAAAAGTTTTTTAGAAGGGGTTTGGGGAAACCTTTTTTTCAAAAAAGGTTTCCCCAAGAAAAGCCACCTCATACAAGGAAAACCCCCGGAGTCCGAAGACCCCGAGGGGAAAAATGTTGCAAAGGATTTAGATGTACTTAAGGTTCTAACCTATTATTCCGGATCGAGACCAGAGATTGCTTCGCCGCCAGTAAGTGTAGTACCTGTTGCGTCGTAACCGTCGCCAGCAACTTTGATGTTCTTGTCAGCTGTCCATACCATCTCATATGTAGAACCGCTGATGGATCTTGAATAGAAGTCGCCGCTGTCGTCGATGTCGTTCTCTGCACAGATGTCAGAAATTGTAACTGTTGTGTAGTCCTGTCCATTCCACTTTGTAGCCTTGATCTCAGCTTTAGAAGTGTTGATTGCTTCCTTAACGAGCATGTTAACCGTTGCACAGTCGGACTCGAGTGTGGAGAGCTTTGCGGATTTGATTGTGGTTGTGATTACAGGGATTGCGATTGCTGCCAGGATTGCAAGGATTGCGATAACGATTACAAGCTCAACGAGTGTGAAGCCTTTCTTCGATCTTTTAGCCTGGACTTTTTGCATCATGGTCATAGTGTATTACCTCTTTCTTTATAAAATTTTCTCACACGGTTCATGACCCACCCGTGTTTTGATTGCATATTTATAATACACCTTTATTTGAAATAAGTCAATAGATTTTATTATTTTTTTAAATATTTCCATGTACAAACTTTATGAATTTTTTTGTATATTTATACCAATAAATTTGTTACCCTTTTAACATTTAGCCTCTATTATGTTACCGATATGTTACGTATTTTAGCTATTATGTGTAAACTTAACAACATCATTATTATTGCAAGTCTTTTTTTCGTTTTATATTATAAAACGCAAAATATTAGAGATGTGCTATTTCTAAAAAACTTCACATTAAATATATATATTAGACAATTTTTTATTAGCAATATTGTTATGATTATATCGTTCAACCTATTGCATAAAAAAACGAGGTGTTATATAATATTATTGGTAGAGGTTGCAGTGATATGTTTAAAAAAATATACAGGGAGGTCATTTTTATGAAAAAGACATTTAAAGAAAAACTCCAGCTCAAACGCCGACAGAATAAAAAAGGCTTCACCCTTGTTGAGCTGGTAATTGTTATTGCGATTCTCGCTATTCTTGCTGCAATTGCCATACCGGTAATACGTTCAACTGTTCGTTCGGCTAAACTTTCGGCTATGGAGTCGGACTGCTCCACTATAAATATGCTTGTTAAAGAGGCAATCAACACATCTAAAGTAGAACTCAAGGCTACCAAATGGAACGGCAGAAATATTTATCAAGCTACCATCAATGATGTTTGTCAGGAAAACCAAGTTCCTCTCGGCCCTGATGTTTTTAGAAGAAACATTTCGGGCGATGTTTATGAGATGGTTTGGACTGACGAAAAAAACATCAAAGTTGCGGGGCCGGGCTATGATGTCACAGGAACGCTTATTACGGGTGATGAACGCATTTCTTCTCTCGATCCTGAATAAGCGACAAATAATAAAATGTGAAAATCTTTTAACTCTTGTGTACATACTACACAAGAGTTTATTTTTGTGTAGTTTTTCTAAAATTCTTCACTTCAGATAGGCATATAGTACAAAAAGAAATGAGTCTTATATACAAACTTCACAAAGAGCCCCTATTGATTTTAAGCACAATTTAAGATATAATTATATCAAAGAGAAACAAAAGGTTACATCTAACAAAAGTTTATGGAGAAATGTTTAGAGAAAACGCTACTTAGGAAGGAATGAGATTCTATGAAAAAAGTTACCACTACAATGAATGAAAGAATCAACGCCAGCAAAAGCAAAAAAGGCTTTACGCTTGTTGAAATTGTAATTGTTATTGCGATTTTGGCAATACTCGCAGGAATAGCGATTCCGGTAATAACTACGACTATTAAATCGGCAAGAATTTCGGCTATGGAGTCGGACGCCGCTTCACTTGAGATTCTCGTTAAAGAGTGCATGACAACAGCTGAAGCCGGCATAAATACTACTAAATACGGCAGAAACAGAGTTTCGGCATCTAAGGCGAATATTGAAGATATATGTTATTCAAACAAGTTGGATTCCAGCAAATTCCCGGTTGACGGTCCCGAAGGAAAAAATTTCTTTAACCGCACATTCGGTTCAGTAACGTACCGTATGGTGTTCGTTGACAACAAACTTTATATCAGCGGTGCAGAAGATGTTCCAAGCGGTAACAGCATCGATATTACAGCTAATACCTCAATGTTGACTCTCATCAACAACATTTGATCTCCTTAAGCTAAAGAAAAAAGGAACTTTCCGTATTCCGGAGGGTTCCTTTTTTCTCTTCTTTTTTTTGAAAAAAAAAGAAGCAAAAAAAACTTTTTATATAAATGTAAGGCGAATTATTGCTTTATATTTGGTTTGTTTTATATTAAAAAAATCTGCTCGCATAAGTAGGCGAGCAGATTTTTTCCTCGATATGAAGTAAATATGTTATAAATTAAAGTTTTTGGGAAGGGGTTTGGGGAAACCTTTTTTTCAAAAAAGGTTTCCCCAAGAAAAACCGCAAGTTAATCAAGTGTTGTTCTTATACTCGGTGCATTAGCATGAAGAAAATCAGAAATTTCTCGCCAATCCTGAACAGTCTGCTCACTATGAACAGTCGAACAAATCATATATTTGTGTCCTCCGACTTCAGCCATAACAGCTGCGGCTTCTTTAGTGGAGCCATCTTTCTTATCCTTTACCCGATAAAAATTTA
>CACXHC010000159.1 GCA_902767285.1 uncultured Ruminococcus sp. | reverse complement strand
CTTCTTTTGCATCTTTTACTTCTTTGACTTCTTTTGCTTCAGCTGTTGCTTTTTTAGTAGCCGTTGCCTTTGATGCCGGAGTTTTCTTTTGTGCCATAGGAATCTTACCCTCTTTCTCAATCTCTCGGAAAATCCTGTTCCCGAGGCAAATATACCTAAAACATAAAGTGCCTGAGTAATGCGACACTGTCACATACTCTCTGCGATACATTATAAACCATACTCAAAAAAAAGTCAAATGTTTAGTAACAAATCACGAAATTTTCATTGTTACATACTAATAATGGACAATCTTTAAACCAAATTTTAGTTTATTCTTACAAATTATTTAATATAGGTGCCGTCCTCGCCTATTTTTCCTTTTACGCTGTTACTTGCGGTATCAAGAACGTAAACTCTTATGTTGCCCTGACCGATAGTATCAGTAGCCAACTTGCCGTCTGTAACGGTTACTTTCTTGCCGGTAACAGCTTCGTAATAAGTACCGTTTTCAACGCCTGTGAATGTCGCCTTGCCCGAAATTGCAACAAGTGCATAGCTGTCAACATTTTCGTCTGTGTAACGACGTTTGAAAGCATATTTGGAAGTACTGCAGCCGGTTGTCGAATATTGACCCTTCTGGAGTGCCGGAACAGCACGTCTGATTGCGTTAAGTCTTTGAATATGCTTTGCGAGCGGTTGAGAGAGAGTATCGGCAACTGTTCCGCTTGCGGTGTACTCCGAGAAATCGGAAGCAGTAACGTCACCTTCGATGTAATCGCCGAAATATGCACGTCCTGTTGTCGAGAGCGGAGCATTCGGGCCAACATCGATCTTCATGCCTTTTTGGAACTCGACCTCACTGCCGTAATAAATGCAGGGAATGCCACGGAATGTAAACATAAGCGAGAGGTTCTCTGCCCATGTGGAAGTACCGCCGTCAAAACGTGTGAACTGCGAGTTGTTGGGTGCATAGTCGTGAGAATCTACATAAACAACGTTCCATGTAGAATCGTTGAAATATTTATCTTCTTCGAGAGCAGTATTGAACGCACCGCCTGCCGAATCGAAATTCCAGTGCATTGTGAAGTCAATTGCACCCATTCCGGAGAACTGGCTGTAATCGGGTTGATGATAATTGTTGCCATCAAGGAATGCGTTTTTAGAAGTCGGCTGAGAACTGAAATTCTGGTTGTTGTCGTTCCAGTGCTGAAGAGTCATGTCCATATTGTTAAGGATACTTGCGTTGTCAGATTGGAAACTCCAGCCCTTGCCGTCTGCGTATTTCTCTTGAGTTTCTTTCCATGTGTAGAACTGAACCGATTCGGAAGCGTGTTCACGATACCAAATATTATTATAACGTGTGCAAATCTCGCCGAACATATAGAAATTATCGTCAATGCTTGTGAGCTGGGGCAAGAAAAGATTGTTGAGCGAAAGTCTTGAGATATGTCTTACTGTGTCAACACGGAAAGCGTCAACACCCATGTTGATGTAATTGCTGTAAATATCAACAAGAGCCTCGGCAACAGCGGGATTTTCTGTATTGAGGTCAACGCAGTCGCCGGCTATTTGAGCATATTTGCAAGTCCAGTCGTCCCAGTTAAGACTTTGCCAATATCCGTTGTGATAATAGTTATTTGCATTGTAAACGCCATTTGTCGAGATTTTTTCTTCAACACCGACATCAGAAAGCGGACTGTCGGTTGCGTTGTTCTTTTTGATACCTGTATCTTTCATCAGGTTGAGTCGCTCGTCATACTGAGCCTGAGGTTTCTGTGACCAGTAGTCATCGGCTGTTTTCAAGCCGAATGTTTTGAGGAGATAATCTGTGGGAACCATTGATTTTTCGAGATCCTCAAGGTCTTTCAAGGTGTCGTATTCTTTTGTGAAGAGCGGGCAGAATGTAGCTTCGCCGAAATTGCCCGTATGCTGCCATACAACGTCCTGAATTATCTTCATGCCTTTTGCGTGAGCGGCATTGATAAGGTCTTGATAAGTAGCACCCTCGCTTTCGTAACGGGGGTCTACTTTCGAAAAATCGAAAGCGTGATAGCCGTGATAGTCGTAACCGCTGGCATTTTCAACTACGGGAGTTATCCAAATAGCACTGAATCCAAGAGCTTTTATATAATCGAGTTTATCGATAAGACCTTGGAAATCGCCTCTCCATGCGGGGTCGGAATCGGGGTTGTTTGCTTTTGCATCGTCCCAGCAGTGAACATTGTTGCCGGTGTCGCCATCGTAGAATCTTGTTGTTATAACAAAATATATTGAGTCTTCTCTGAGGTCGGATCTTTTGTAATCGTTGTCATCGTGATGATCCGAAAAAGTTATCCATTTTTGACCGTTGTAATAATAATCGCCGGGTTTTGAGCGGGTAAGTTCGGGCGATTTTTTATCTCCGCAAATAAACTGAACGTTAATTTTTGTCACGTTCGGAAATTCGTACACATACCAACCGGATTCGGTCTCGCCGTAATTTGATTTAACGGTTGTATCAACATTCATTTTAACTCCGGGATATTTTGTTTCGAGATTTTTGGGAAGGCTGTTCCAATAATACACGGTTGGCTGACCTTCGGGAGAATAGTAATGCACGGTAATTCCTGTTTTAGTTGTATCTTCTGCATTTGCCGAAACAGCCGTAATCGAAAATATCAACATTAATACAAGAACGATCGCTGTTATTCTTTTCAACATCATTTTATCATTCCACCATTCATATAAACGTAAAAAATAAATTAAGGAAACACAACCATACTTGCGTATGTCGCTTGATAGAGGGACACACATTTTTTCTGCGGTCATGTTTCCTTAATCTTAAGTCAGATGATCATATATGCTTTTGTAAATATTAGTCAAGAGTTATAAGTCCTGCTTTGAACTGCTGGATAAGAGATGCGTCCTTGAGGTTGATAAGTCCGTCATGGTTAACATCTGCTCTTGAAACTTCTTCTGCCGAGAATGTCATCTTAGCAAGAACTCTTGCCTGAATCGTGTATGCGTCCTTGAGTTCAACTTTACCATTGCCGTTGAGGTCGCCTACTGTGGAATCTTCTGTATCTGTATCGGTGTTTTCATCTGTTGATGTGTCTGTTGTTGTATCAGTAGATTCATCTGTTGATGTATCTGTTGTTGTGTCAGTTGTTGTATCTGTTGTTGTGTCAGTTGTTATATCTGTTGTCGTGTCTGTTCCGGTATCGATAACAGAATCTGTATCGGACTCAACATCAACTTCGTTAGAGCTTACATAAGTGTAAGTTGCTGTTGTTGTTGTGTTTTTAATTGTGTTGTTCTGAATGTACATAACAACAGTGTACTCGCCGAGTTCAGAAGGAGTAAATGTAACCTTGTTACCTGTCTGATAATAAGCAGTGTTTACAACGTTGCCGTTAGGATCTTTGATTTCTGTTTTGTAGAACAAAATATTGTTATTTACATGACCGCCGGCACCTTGAACATCGACTGTAACATCGGAACCCTTTTTGATTTTGGAGCCATTTGCAGGAGATGCACTGAGGAAAATCGGATCTTCTGCATCATCGGTGGACTGGATCTTGTAGACTATCTGTCTTAGATTGGTTTCGCCCGAACCGTCTTTTACCTCGAAAGTAACAGTGTAATCGCCTGCTTTTTCGGGAGTCCAAAGAACGCTCTTTTTGGAGGAATAATCCGAAAGAACTGTATCATTTACGGAAATTTTGTACTGGAGGTTGCCATCGCCGCCCTCTGCGTCCATAGAGAGAGTAACTTTGCTTCCTACATACTGAGGCGACTCAAGGTCTGCACCGGCACTTTTAATTTTGATACCGCTTGTGTCGTACATTTCCCATTTGCCTGCATCGAGGTCATAGAGGTTACCGGAAATATTTGTTACGTCCTGAGTAAGTTTGCTGTCATCACCGTTGCCGCCGTCTTTTTTGAAAATAACGCCTTCGAGGTCGCCTACATCACAGGGCAACTCATAGGAATAGACATCTCCGCCCTCTGCTGTCATAGCAACGCCGGGCCAGTTGGAGCCTATCTTTTTGGCATTATTCCAATAGTGAAGATAGGGTGTGGTTGTTTTGGTTGTTTTGAGATAGATTGTTGTACCGAGCGTATCAGCTGATACACTGAGTACGGTGCAGTTAGCGGCAAAGAGCAGTGTTAAAACGATAATCACCGCAAGCACTTTTTCTGCGACCTTGGTTTTTTTGTTGATCATAATACATTTTCCTCCTTTAGATAATAAATAAAATGCTTTCTGACGTTTGACGTGACTCATGCAAATAACCGCATCTTTTCTCACGCATATTCTCTCTTAAATTATATAGAAATACACTTTCAATTTAATTCTTTAAAAGAATTAAACCTGATTATCAACCTCCAAACTTTTATTAATTTCTTTGTGCAAATTGTCAACAAACAGGGCAGTAATATTCGGAATCATACTTACCCACTTTTATTTAAAAATGATTGTACAATAGTTATTTGTAATCTATGTAATGCTTTGTGTGAAAATCATGTGAAAATTTATTTTTTGTATATTGATATAACTTTTTTGATATGATAGAATTATTCGTAAACTAAAATTAAGGAGATTCAGAACACATGAAAAAATACGACTCAATAATTTTCGACCTTGACGGTACTCTCTGGGATTCGGTAAACAGCGTTGTTGATATATGGAACAACGCACTCATCAAGGCAGGAATCGAACCAACAATGAATTACAACGAATTAAGCAAATGTATGGGTTTACAAATAGAGCAAATATTCGATAAAGTTATACCACAAGCCACTTACGAACAGCGTAGAATTGTAAAACAAAATTGTCTTTCGAGCGAAGTAGATTTTTTGTCGGTTAAGGGTGGTATTTTGTATAAAAATCTCGAAGATACACTCAGCACTTTAAAAAAATCCTTTCCGCTTTTTATTGTGTCGAATTGTCAGGATGGTTATATAAATGCGTTCTTTACTGCACACGACACAAAAAAATATTTTGATGATTACGAATGTGCCGGCAGAACAGGCAAATCCAAAGGCGAAAATATAAAGATACTTTGTTCTCGACACAATTTAAAAAAGCCGGTTTATGTTGGTGATACGGTTATGGACTTCACCGCAGCGGAATACGCCGGAATTGATTTTATTCATGCGGCATACGGGTTTGGTGAAGTCGAAAACGCAAAGAAAATCAATACTTTTGCCGAGCTTATTGAGCTGACGAAATAATTATTTGGCGATTTGCTCTAACTGCAATATTTCGGTCATGAGTTACGATAATGACGGTTCTGCCCGACATATTAAGTTTCAAAAGGGAATCGAGAACAAGTTCGCCCGAATTTTTATCGAGACTTCCGGTAGGTTCATCGGCTAAAATTATGGGTGGTTTTGAGGCGATAGCACGAGCTATCGCCACTCTTTGCTGCTGACCGCCTGAAAGCTCGTATGGTTTATAGTGTATGCGGTTGGAGAGTCCGACTGCCGAAAGAGCCTGACGAGCAAGATATTTTCGTTCAGCCGAAGTTATATTTTTTCGGTACAGCAGAGGGAGCATGACATTTTCTTCGGCAGTCAAAGCAGGAATCAAGTTAAACCCCTGAAAGACGAAACCAATATCACGATTTCGTATATATGCACGGCATTTTTCGCTCATGGAAGAAACATTTTTTCCGTTTATTCTGAAACATCCGCTGTCGATAGTATCAAGACAGCCCATTATATTCATGAGGGTTGATTTTCCTGCCCCTGATGAACCCGTTATGGCGACAAACTCGCCTTTTTTTATTTGCAGAGAGATATTCTTAAGCACATCAGTTTTCAAGCCGTTTTCGCAGTATGATTTACATACGTTTTTCATATCCATGACAACACAATCCATATTTTTTTCCTTTACATATTCGATAAAATAATGTATAATCAAGATTACAGATGTTCAACAAATCTATTTTACCCCTAAAACTACATTTTATTATGAGGAGATTTTGAAAATGACCATTCTTAATGAAAAGTGGAGTTGTTTAAAAAGCGGTACGGATATTCGTGGTGTTGCTGTTGAAGGAGTAGAGGG
>CACXHC010000158.1 GCA_902767285.1 uncultured Ruminococcus sp. | reverse complement strand
TTTTTCAAAAAAAAGAAGAGAAAATATTTTGTGCAGTTTTATTTTTTGGCTCATTTACAGCAAATAAAAAACACTCATGGAACAAAAGGCGAAAGCCTTTTTGTGTGGTGCGTTCCATGAGTGCTTTTTTAATATATTACAAATTCCACTGACGTGGCAATATATTCAAATATTCAGTTGTAAAAAATCGGTAGAATCCTTTTTATTATGCAAGATTACCCAAAAAGGCTGCTCCGATAACGCCTGCATCGTTGCCAAGTTTAGCCACGCAAACAGTCGTCTGTTTATTATTGTGTTTGGTATAACGCTCTTTCTCGACTATCTTCATAAGAGGAACAATGAGGTTATCGCCCTCTTTGCTTATGCCGCCGCCGATGCAAAGTACGTCAGGCTGAAAAATATTTATAACATTGACTATACCCGTCGCAAGGTAGCCTATGTAATCTTTAACAACGGTCGAACCGACTTTATCTCCCTCACGCATAGCGTTGAAAGCCGTTATACCATTCACCTTCGAAACATCACCGTTTACGGATTTAAGCATATACGATTGAAGCGGATTTTCTTTCTCAATGGCTTCTTTGGTCAAATTAATAAGACCCGTTGCCGAAGCATAAGCCTCCCAACAACCCTTACGTCCGCAGTTGCACTGTCTTCCGCCGTGAACAATAACCATATGTCCAAGCTCTGCACCTGCTTTATTTGAACCGCTGTATATTTTGCCATCTATGATAATTCCGCCGCCTACGCCTGTTCCTAAAGTTATGGCAACTGCATTTGTACTGCCTTTTGCCGCACCTGCAAGGTACTCTCCGTAAGCTGCCGCATTTGCATCGTTTTCAATAAGAACTTTCTTGTTCAGGCGATCTTCCATCATTTTAACTATTTTCCAGTTGTGGAAACCGAAATTCGCCGAATACTCAATAACACCGGTATCGGGGTCAACCGCACCCGGAACACCTATGCCTACCCACTCTACTTCTTCCAGCGAAATTTTCGCCTTTGCAAGAGCCGCCATAGTAACTGCTACCATAGAATCGCAAATTTCGTTCTCCGGTCTCGGAACTGCTGTCTTACAATCAGCCTTAGCTACAATATTGAACTCATCGTCAACAACACCGGCAACAATATTTGTTCCGCCAAGATCTATGCCTACATAGTACATCGTCATCATCTCATTTCTGAATATCGTATAATTCATGCTTTAATTATAGCACAAAAGAAACCAAAATACCATTATCTGTTTCAACAAATATGAGCATTATTATTATGCACATCACACAAAAAAGAATTAAAATCTGTAATTATTTTGATTTTTATGTTTATACAAGAGCATCTGCGAGCTGTTGAAGTTTAGGTAAATCCTCTTCTTTGAGTGAAGATTTGATAGTTACAACAGGTTCTACAAAAGTAATATCTTTGAGCTGTTCTACTATCGGCTTTATGGTACGAGCCGCAGACGGAGCCCAAGAGCCGTTTTCTATGATAGCGATTTTTCTGTTTTTGTATCCTTTTGCGACAAGCTTATTTACAAAAGCGAGCATTGGAGGAAATACGCCCGCATCGTAAGATGATGCCATCAAAACGAGTCTGTCATAACGGAAAGCGTCCTCGATAGCCTCTGCCATATCATCACGGGACAAATCGAAAAATGACACTTTCTCAACGCCTTTTTCTTCGAGAATTGTTTTAAATTTCTGGGCAGCAGCGGCTGTATTTCCATGAATAGAAGCACACGCAATTGTAACGCCTTTATTTTCGGGTTCGTACTTGCTCCACACGTTATATTTTGCGATATAGTAATTAATTCTGTCGTTGAGTATGGGGCCGTGAAGTGGACAAATTGTTTTTATTTCAAAATCGGAGATTTTTTTGAGAAGAGCTTGAACTTGAGTTCCGTATTTTCCAACGATATTGAAATAATATCTGCGAGCCTCGCAGTCCCAGCCTTCGTCATCTTCGGCATCGAGAGTTCCGAATTTTCCGAAAGCGTCCGCCGAGAAGAAAATTTTATCATAATTATCGTAAGTCATCATAACTTCGGGCCAATGAACCATAGCCGCCGTGAAAAATCTAAGTTTATGAGAACCGAGAATCAGCTCACTGCCTTCTTTAACCGTAACGGCTTTTTCGGTAATGTCGGGCAAATCGAAAAACTGACCAAGCATTGTGAATGTTTTTGCATTGCCAACAATTTTCATATCGGGATATTTTTCGCAAACCGCCTTTACAGAACCCGAATGGTCAGGCTCAACGTGCTGAATTACCAGATAATCGGGCTTTTTGCCTTCGAGAGCTTTTTCGAGATTTTCGAGCCACTCGGAAGTTTTACGGCAGTCTACTGAATCCATAATTGCGATTTTATCATCTTTGATTAGATACGAGTTATAAGCCATTCCATCGGGAACAACATATTGACTCTCGAACAAATCGAGTTCTTTATCGTCTACACCTATATAAATTATTGAATCGGTAACATTAAAATTCATACAAAAACAGTCCTTTCATAATTGAAGTTGTCAACTAATATTATAACATAAATTCTCACAAATTCAATGCAAAATTTAAATTTTATGTATAAAAATACCATTGAGGCAAATACTAACATCAATTAAACGAAAAGGAGTTTTTAGGAATGGAAAGAACTTTCTCAAAAAGAATAACCGTGCGAATAATATCATTTGCGGTATCGGCGGTAATTTTGGCAGCGGCGGCAGGGTACGGCGGATATTATATAATAAGCCGATATAAAAACACTCTTGAGGGCAAATATCAAATGTCGCTGAACGATTTATCGGACTACACCTCAAACATAAGAACAACTCTTGAAAAGAGCATTTATGCGAACACAACGGCACAGCAGCAGCCATCGTTTGCGAAATTGATGTCAATGAGCGAGGGTGCGAAATCATCGCTTTCGCACTTGCCGATGAGTACGGGACAAGCGACAGCAATTCAGAAATATTTCGCACAAGTGGGAGATTATTCATTCTACGCATTATCAAAAATCGCAAAGAACGAATCTTTGACAGACGAAGAGAAAAAAACGCTCCGAAAATTATACGAATACTCGGTTGATTTGGATATGTCGGTAAAGGATATGGCATCGACTTATGCAGATGGCTCTGTTGCGATAGGAAAGCCAATCACGCTCAAGGGAAATATTGAAAAAATCGATGATGAAGAGCTTGCACTTGACGGTGGATTCAGAGAGATGAACGAAGGCTTTGCGGATTATCCAACAATGATATATGATGGGCCGTTCTCCGACCACATTACAAAACGCAAATCGATATTTTTGAAAAACCAGCCCGAGATAAACGAGAATCAAGCAAAAGTAATCGCATCAAATTTCATGAATACGGACAAAAACGCCCTTGTTTTCGAGGGCGAAACCAAGGGCAATCTTCCAACGTACAATTTTTCAAGCGGGAGCAGATATATTACTGTAACGAAAAAAGGCGGATATGTAAACATATTCCGCAGTGATGAGATATTCACAAAAACGACGCTTTCAACAGATGACGCAATTGCCGAAGGAAAGAAACGTCTGACACAAATTTTCAGAGAAAATTTCGCTGAAAGTTATTATTCTATACACGACAATATCTGCACAATAAATTTCGCCTACACCAACAACGATGTAATATATTATCCTGATTTGATAAAAATTTCGATTAGCCTTCAAACTGGCGAAATGGTGGGATACTGTGCCACAAATTATATAATGAATCACCACACCCGAGATGAATTTGAAAGCAAAATATCTGAGTCAACGGCACAAAACGCACTTAGCAAAGATTTGCGTGTGCAGTCATGCAAGAAAGCGGTAATTCAAACAAGCGGAATGAACGAAGTGAATGTTTATGAGTTCAACTGCACCGCCGGAAACGAAACACTCTTAATTTATATAAACTGCGACACCGCACAAGAGGAGCATATTTATATTGTCATGAAAAGCGAGAACGGCACACTCGTCCTATAAAAATCTACCTTGGATGAGAAATATAGTATACTGCCAGACAAGCAAATCCGGCAGATGCAACAATCAGCAAACAGCCGAAAATACGAACCATACGGCTTGTTTTTTCTATTTTCCATTTTTTATAGAAATTTTCGGGAGCATACGGCATAATTATTACAGTAATCGCCAGTGCGAGCAAAATTCCGGCGACCATAAAATTTCCAATTATCGGCGAGAACACAGCAATAAGCAACCCCAGCATTATCAGTATAACACACGCAATATTTATTATACCAAAAACGTTCTCGGTAGAATTTCGCTTATTGTAAAACTTGAGTGCCTTCTCCTCACAGTCGGTATCTCTGCAATATTGAATGTGGTAGCTGTCGATCTCCTTGCCACAGTATTCACATTTTTTCAAAACACACCCTCCTTTACACTGTTCGGAAGTTTCTCAAGGGGACTCCGTCCCCTTGAACCCCTGCCCGCTTTTTGAAAAAAGCGGGGCAAAAACTTTTTGTTGATCTATCTTTTTGATTCACGATTGGCTTTCCTATAATCTTGAACAAATCTGACTGCACAAGTACGCAGTCAGATTTGTTCTTTTGGTCTGTGGTAAATATATCTCCATTAACTACTTATGGCAATACATAAATCCACCATACACGAATTAAAGTTTTTTTGCTTCTTTTTTTTCAAAAAAAGAAGAGAAAAAGAGCATACTGCTAACGCAAACACGGCAACATATAATAAAGCCACCGCACACGAATTAAAGTTTTTTTTGCTTCTTTTTTTTTTCAAAAAAAAGAAGAAAGAAATTAACGCAAATTTTGTATAGCGATCTCAGCGGATTCAGCCTTAAAAACGCCCGTGCCTGACACGCAAACATCGATTCCGGCTTGCTTACAGTCGCCGATGGTGTTTTCGTTTATACCACCGTCAGCTTCGACAATTATATCTTTGCCCCTGCTTTTTGCGAAATCCTTGATTTGTTTAACTTTCGGGAGCATATCCGCCATAAACGATTGCCCGCCGAATCCCGGTTCAACGGTCATTACGAGAACCATGTATAATTTGTCTATATACGGAAAAACTGCTTCCGCAGGAGTGTTCGGTTTTACCGAAAGTCCCGCCTTTATGCCGAAACTGTTTATCAAATCGAGGGTTTCGTCAATATCGCTGTCACACTCAACGTGAATCGTTATGATGTCAGCTCCGGCATCGGCGAAATCCTTTATATATCGATGAGGCTCGCTTATCATCAAATGTGCGTCAAACGGAAGTTTTGTATATGGTCTGCCCCACTTTATGACTGTCGCTCCGAAAGTTATGTTCGGCACAAAATGACCGTCCATAACATCAAGATGTACCCAGTCAGCTCCGGCTTTCTCCATGCGGACAAGCTCTTCTCCAAATTTTGAAAAATCACAAGATAAAAATGATGGTGCTATCTTCATAAATAATTCCTGCTACCTTTTATTTAAAAATTTTTGCGTAATCATGGGAGCCGCCAAAACTGCTGCAACCCACAACAGCGACAAAACAAATATAGTCATCGCATTTATTTGATTTATACCGGCAAAAAGTATTATTGCCGCCGTTATGAGCAATTTCAAAATTGCTCCCACAACTTCAATTGCAAAAGACAAGGTTATATCTCTTTTTGTTTGAATACACTCGCTCACGGCGATTCCAAACGGCGTTACACCGCCCTTTGTTGCTATAAATGCCGGCGAGGATTTCTCTTTTCCAATCATCTCATCTCTGATAACGTTGGAATTTTTTTGGTCGAGAATTTTTATATTTTTTATGCTTATATCGAAATCATGTGCCACTTTCTCCGCTGTGATGTTTACATCGGTCGTCCTTATAAGAAGGCTCATGTCGCTTGACTCCATTCTTTTAAGAACATCTGCAACACGCTTGTTCGCCGTGTATCTCACAAGCAAAAGACCCGCAAGCCTTCCTGATTCGGCAATATATAAAACTTCATCGCCATCACTTTTGAGAATGTTCTCCTCTTCCTCTCTGAGCGGGAGTGTTCCGTATTTTTTGAGAAGCTCTCTGTTGCCGACAATAATCTGTTGATTGCGAACCCATCCCACAAGACCTTTTGCGTCCTCATACATAACGCCTTCGGCACGGGGGATTCCCTTTCTTATATCGCTGTCGATTGCCCTGTCGAAAATCCCTGCCATGGCACTTCCTCCGGCAGTCGCAACAGCTGACGCATAATAGAATGCCTCTTGCCAGCGGTATTTATCGAAAACTTTCACTTCATTCAGCTGAACCGAACCTTCAGGATACAAATCCTTTGCATCAATGACCGCCGCCGCACTCTCTGAAAATGTTTCGACAGCTTTGTATCCTACAATCATGGATTTGTTTTCGAGTGCCTTTTTGCAAAGCTGATGTATCGGATACGATGCAAGCAGTTTCGCCGAAATCGGAATTCCCATACACAGCATTATGCAAAGCACCGAAAGCATATCAAAAAAGTTTTTGGAGCCTATCAGCGTTAAAATCGATACCAGCAACGCAATAATTATCACAGGTTTTGCCGATGTTTCAGCTAATTTCTCGCCGGGGTCTTGCTTGTTTGAGAGCGATACAAAATGCTTTAAAAATGATGTTTTCTTCTGGAAAGTAAGTTCTGTTTTGTCGTTTTTCGTTCCCGAAAGCAGACGAGCCACCATTCTTTGATCATGGAAGAATTTTCCGGCATACTTCTGCGAATCATCTGAAACAAATCTGAAATTGGCAACGGTTCTGTCTGCATTAAAATATTTTCCGGCACACGATACCGTCATCGCAAGCAGTACAACTATCGCATAAATATTGAGTCCCTGACTCATGAACGATATTGGCGATATTAACGCAAATATCAACTGAAGTATTTCGACTACAACCGCTGTTGATATTATTGTTTCGTCATTGACCTTGAATTTTTTGAGCGGGATAAGTCCTTTGATTATCTCATCTTTTGAGAAATACACCGCCCCGCCGAAAAGAAGCATATTTATTATAACAAATCTTCTTTGTAATGATGGGTCAATTCCTGTTGCCGCTCCTGCCGATAATGTCGGAGTACTGCCCGCCGCTGCACCAATTGTGAATTTTCCGGCAAAACAAGCAACAATAAACGCTATTACGGTAAGTGTAGCAGTTACGGCAAAAGCCATTTTACGCTTTTTGCAGTTATCAACAAGATACTTGCGTACATCTTTTATATCTTCCTGTTTTCTGTACTCAACAGGTTCAGGACGCTTTTTGTCGTCCTCATCGAGTCGCTGACCTATGCTTTCTACTTTGTCACGGCTTCTCTCGAAATCTCTTGTTTCGTCGATTTCGTCTGTTATAACAGGCTCTTCAAAAGAATATGTTTTCGAATCTGCCACAACGTTTTCAATATACGGCTCTTCCACCGACTCCGAAATCGGTTCTGCGACAGTTTCCTCTTCAACGCTCTTCATCTTTTTGTAGTTCACTATACAATCGTACTCAAATTTAACCGATTGTGCGAACTTGCCTTCCGGCATTCTTATAAAATGACTTGACGGAACAAAATATTGAAATTCGAGTTCCAAATCACTCTCTTTTTCATCAGAAGATGAAGATTCGTTTGACCCTTCGACCGCTTTCTTTATTTCGCCGAATTGTTCATCATATTCACGGTCGCTCTCTTTTATACGCTCCTTCGATTTATTTATTATATCTTCGCTTGTAATTTCGATTACATTGAGATTGTTTCTTATCTCGTCAGCATCGAATTTCGATTCAACTGCATTTTCGTTGTGGATTATTTCTATTCCGCTCGGGTTTTCGTCCTCTGAATTTTCGGAATTTTCTTCAATTATTGGGTTTTCGTCTTTGGTATCCTCTTCATCGGAATTATCCGAAATTTCTTCAATTATCGGGTTTTCGTCTTGTGTATTATCTTCATTATCCGAAATTTCTTCAATTATCGGGTTTTCGTCTTGTGTATCATCTTCATTATCCGAAATTTCTTTGATTATCGGTTCTTCGTCTTTGGTATCCTCTTCATCGAAATATCGGTCAACTTCTTTTATAGTCGGTTCTTCTTCGGGGACAAATTTATTGTCTGTTTCGGGTTCGTTTACCAATACTAAAATATTTTCCGCCTCGGATTCTTTCCCAACAATATTCACCGATTTATCATCTACCATATTCCAAAGCTCAACAAGTTTGTTTTTGGAGCGTTTGATAAATCCTCCGACACGCTGTTTAAAA
Source organism: uncultured Ruminococcus sp. (assembly GCA_902767285.1). Taxonomy (GTDB): domain Bacteria; phylum Bacillota; class Clostridia; order Oscillospirales; family Acutalibacteraceae; genus RUG592. Next base: position 3,853 of record CACXHC010000158.1, on the reverse strand, counting down.
TTGCTTTTTGCTATTTCTTCGGATTTTTCCTCGGGTTTTTCCTCGGACTTTTCTTCGGGTTTTTCTTCGGGTTTTTCTTCGGGTTTTTCTTCGGGTTTTTCTTCGGGTTTTTCCTCGGGTTTTTCTTCTGATTTTTCCTCAGTTTTATCTTCGGGTTTTTCCTCGGACTTTTCTTCGGGTTTTTCTTCTGATTTTTCCTCAGTTTTATCTTCGGGTGTGTCCTCGGACTTTTCTTCGGGTTTTTCTTCTGATTTTTCCTCAGTTTTATCTTCGGGTGTGTCCTCGGATTTTTCCGAATTTTTGGAGTCCGTATCTACTTCATCAAATATATTCTCCTCGGGAGGATCCTCTTCGGACTCGTCAAAAACGATTTCTTCTTCTACAATAAAAACTTCGTCCTCTTCTGATGGAAGTTTGGGTTCTTCAACTGTTTTTTCTTCTAACGAAAATACCTCTGTTTTTGGTTCTTCTATTACAGAATTTTCTTGTTCGGGTTTTTGTTCTTCTGCTACGGAAAATTCTTGTTCGGTTTTTTGTTCTTCTGTTATGGAAAATTCTTGTTCGGGTTTTTGTTCTTCTGTTATGGAAAATTCCTGTTCAGGTTTTTGTTCTTCTGTTATGGAAAATTCCTGTTCGGGTTTTTGTTCTTCTGTTATGGAAAATTCCCGTTCGGGTTTTTGTTCTTCTGCTGTTAAATTTTCGGTATCATCTAAATCAGCGATACGAGCGATTTCATCGAACATATTCTCTTGAGAAGAAATCTCGGTTAAATCGTCTTTATCGTTGGAGGATTGGGACAACCCCTCCGAAATATTCTCATCATCGACATCAAACAGCTCAGGTTCTTCGGGAGCGGAATACTCCTCACCCTTAAGGAAAGCATCAATCATGAGCAATTCTTCTTCCTCTTCGGGATCGAGTTCAGGCTGTTTTATATTGATGACCTCATGTTTTTCAGGTATCTCATTTTCAACGGGTTTAGAGTCCTGAGTTACAATAATCGTGTTGTCTGCTACATTTTCGCCGACAGGCTCATCATCTTTAGCGAGCCACATATTTTTTAAAGTTTGAACAAAGCTTTTTTTGTTCTTTTTGGGTGATTCTTCATTATTATTATCTTGAAATTCGGCGTTAAAATTATCACGCTCAGACACACTTTTCACCCCTTTCGTATTACAGTAATCGAAAAAAATTAATTTTTATTGCTTCTCTGACGCAACACTTCATAGACGATAACGCCTGTGGCAACGGACGCATTAAGCGAATTTATTTTTCCCATCATTGGCAGAGAAACGACACCGTCACATTTTTTGCGAACCAGCAGACTTACTCCCTTGCCCTCGTTGCCTATAACGATAGCGACCGCACCTGTTAAATCTGTTTGGGTGCATATTGTACCATTCATATCGGCGGCATATACCCATACGCCTTGTTTTTTGAGCTGTTCGACAGTATTGGCTATATTAACCACACGAGCCACTTTTTCATATTCGACAGCACCTGCGGAGGCTTTTGCGACAGAGAACGTCAGCCCCGCACTTCTTCTCTGAGAGATTATAACACCATGAACGCCCGCACACTCGGCTGTTCTGATAATAGCACCGAGATTGTGTGGATCTTCTATTTCATCAAGAATGATGATAAACGGATCCTCGCCTTTTTCTTTTGCGAGATTAAGAATATCGTCAACCGTAGAATACTCTTTAACGGAAGCGACTGCGGCAATGCCCTGATGATTATTTGTACCGCACATAAAATCAAGTTTTTTTGGACTTACATCTTTAATAACGATACCTTTTTCTTTAGCTTTTGCAAGTATAACCGCAACAGTACCGCTCTTGGCAGAACCTTTGGCAACAAGCAGCGACTCAATAGGTCTACCGCTTTTAACCGCCTCAAAAACGGGATTTCTGCCGAATATGACATCACTATTTTTTTGATTTTTCTCTTCCATAAATAAAATAACCCCACGTCAAAGATGCACAAAACAGCGACTCAAAAATCGCATAATGCACCATAGTAATTTACATACGGTTAATTATACCATAATTATTTTGATAATAAAAGTACATACCGCATATATGACAAAACTTTCATCTGATTTCTTGTTAATGTTACACAAAAGAAATTTTTAGCGATACAAAAGTAAAACCTCCGTTAATTTTGTTATGTAAATTTAACACATTTCGACTCAAAAAAACAGAGAGATCGAAAAATCGACCTCTCAAGCGTACTGTATGATATATAGAATTACTTATTATTTTTATTATAAATTATCATCAAGCCCTTGAGAAGGAGCTTATCATCGATAATAATTTTTCTTTTACAGAATGGAATTATTTTATCAGCGAGTCCGCCTGTTGAAACGACTGTGCAATGCTCGCCCAAATATTCTTCTATTCTGTCAACGACACCGTCTATGCCTGACGCTGAAAAATGAATTATACCGCTTTTCATGCAGTCCACGGTATTAGCCCCAACGATTTTCTTTGGAGGTTCTATTGCGATTTTAGGCAATTGCGAAGTTCTCATTGTAAGGGAATCGAGCGACACTCTGAGTCCGGGAATAATCATACCGCCCAAATAATTTTTATCTTTATCTATAACAGAAACAGTGGTTGCTGTTCCCATATCTATAACTATCAGCGGAGCGGAATAGATATTAACCGCAGCAACGGCATCAGCGACTCTATCACTGCCGAGCTGCACGGGATTATCGAGCATTATTTTAAGACCGGTTTTTATACCGGGGCCGACAATCATAACTTTAGTATTTGTAAGACGTTCGAGAGCGGATTTCATTGTTTCGGTCACGGCAGGCACAACAGATGATATTATACAGCCTTCTATTTTATCGGATTTCAATCCATTTATCTCAAGAATAGTTCGCACTGAAATAACGTACTCAAGCGAAGTACATTGTTGATTAGTTGATAATCTTTCAATAAAAAGTATTTCATCATGTTCAAAACAGCCTATGACGATATTTGAATTTCCTATATCAACTGCCAAAACCATAAATTAAAACTCCTACGATTTTTGTTCTGCTGTTTTCTGAGGTTTAGACAAGCCTACAAAACCGGTTTTTTCCAACGATTTTATGAGGGCAAATCCTATAACATCAACAAGAACAGCGGCGGCGATAGCCTCGGGAATACCTGCGGCGGTAACAGTACCCATAACCAATCCGAAAACGGCAGAAACAGCGACTTCTTTCGCCTCGGCGTACTGTTGAGCGAACAGAAAATAGATACTTCCCATAACGCATATAGTATTTACCATAGAACCAACGAATCCCGTAACAGCGAGTCCGACAGGCTGAGGAACTTTTACTTTTTTGAGGAGTATCCACAACCAGCCCGCAGCCACTCCGATAAGTATACGACAGCCAACGGCAATCCACACAGCTTTAACGGCACCTACAAATCCCGTTGTGCTGAGGAACGGCGAAAACGCAAACGACAGCAACGTTGGTGTCATAGTATTGCTCACAATAGAGCATATACCAAAAGTCGCACCCAAAATCGCACCGGCAAGAGGCCCTAAAATTACAGCTCCGATAATTACGGGAATGTGTACAGTTGTCGCCTTAATTATCGGCAGTTGAATCATTCCTAAAGGCGTGTTTGCCAAAAGAACAACAATCGCCGCCATAAGTGCAACACTTACAGTCCATCTAAGATCTTTTTTTGTATTCATTTTTTCCTCCTTGTTATCATTCCGAAATGTTTTCGGATACAATACAAATACAGTACGCACACATTATATCACATCTGTTTACTTTATTCAAGTATAACGAAAGCTTTTTTTATGAGGGAAGCTTTTTTATGGGGGAAGCTTTTTTATGGGGGAA
>CACXHC010000157.1 GCA_902767285.1 uncultured Ruminococcus sp. | reverse complement strand
TTTGGGCAAAGAAAGAGTCCGGAAATGGCGTATTTCCGGGCTTTTTCGTATCTCACTTGTGTCCGATTATCTCTTCGAGAACTGAGGAGCACGTCTTGCGGCTTTGAGGCCGTATTTCTTACGCTCTTTCATACGAGGATCTCTTGTGAGGAAGCCTGCTTTTTTGAGAACGGGTCTAAAATCTTCGTCTTCAAACTCAAGCAAAGCTCTTGAAATACCGTGACGGATAGCTCCTGCCTGACCGGTAACGCCGCCGCCTGTAACTCTGCATACAACGTCAAACTTCTCTGCTGTATCAGTAAGGTCGAGGGGCTGTTTTACGATTACCTTAAGTGTTTCAAGTCCGAAATAATCATCAATATCTCTGTCGTTGATAGTAATTTTGCCGGTACCCTTGTAAAGTCTTACTCTTGCAACCGAACTTTTTCTTCTGCCGGTGCCATACAAAAAGTTAGAATTATCGTACATTATATAGTCCTCCTTCCTTCAATTACATCTCAAATGCTTCGGGTTTCTGTGCAGTATGAGTATGCTCTGCACCTGCGAAAAGACGAAGTCTGAGAAGAGCATCTCTGCCAATGGAGTTATTAGGAATCATACCTTTAACTGCAAGTTCCATCGCTTTTGTGGGTTTAGTAGCCATAAGAGTATCGTAACGAGTTTCCTTAAGATGACCAACATAACCTGTGTGACGCTGCCATTTTTTCTGTGTGAGTTTGCTGCCTGTAAGTACAGCTTTTTCGCAATTGATAATAATTACATGATCTCCGCAATCAACGTGCGGTGTGAAAGTAGGTTTATGTTTACCTCTGAGCAAAATAGCCGCTTGAACTGCTACACGTCCGAGAGGCTTGCCGGCTGCATCGATAACATACCATTTACGTTCAACTTCGCTTTTTTTTGCCATATAAGTTGACATATTCTTCTTCCTCCTATATTTTTTGAGTAACTGTAAGCCCACTGACAAAACCGGGCAATCAGAATGCTTATTAATAATATCATAGCCGTAACAAATTGTCAACACCTTTTTTGACAAAAATCAAATTATTTTTAAGATACTCCGATATTCACTTTTATTCTCTTGTATACTCTCATATTCTAACTTTCGATTTTAATTTTTTTAATAAAAGGTGAACGCCCCGACAGAATATTCTGCCGAGGCGTTCGGGGTATATATGCTTTTTAGTCGTACTCAAAATTAAATTGCAGAGATTACTCGGAAAGCTGGTTCACCAATTCCACGCTGTAAGATACAAGATCCGATATTATCTTATCTGCCATGTAGAAATAATCTCCCGACAAAGAATTTTGTCTTGTTATACTGTTTTCGTAAGTGGGATTGATATTGTCTGAATTAGACATATATTTTGTACAAAGCTCATCAGCTTTTTTTACAAGAGCATTTATAAACTCTTCGCCGTGGTTGCTGTCCCAATCATCAATTTCGTCAAATTTTTGAGCCTGAGCAAGTGCGGCATACTCTATTCTGGGTGCGATGATCTCAACACATTTCAACAGACTAACACTGTCGCCGTTTTCACCAAAATGTGTATAATATGCGTCGCTGTAACTTCCTCTGACAAGCTCTGTGGGGGAAAGTTTAAGTTTGCTGTTATTCTCAATATCTATTGATATACCGTAAGATTGGAGATAGTTTATCGTATTTTCGTAACTTTTCGGAATAAATTCAACGACATCTCCCGAGAAATAATTTCTATATATTCCATAACCTAAAACATTACGGTATTCATACATAACAGTAAGAACCATAAATTCGCCTTCTTGAGTATATCTTAAATCGTTGCTATACATTGATATATAATACTCATCATCTGCGAGAATATCTTGCTGCAAAGCATTGAAAAGACCGTCTACAAATTCGTCTGTATTGGGAAGATTTTCAGCGGCAATTTCTCTGGTTGAATAATCGCCGTACTCGTCATAGCTGCCCTGTCTGTAAGAAAGAGTAGGAGCTTGAGTTCTGGAGGTTTTCGCTCTTAACTCTTCGTCCCAAAAAACGGGAGAAACACTGAGATGCTTATATTCATCGGAATTGTATAATTTTTGGAGCAAGCTCTCAATTTTATCCAAGTCATAAAGTCCCATTGAACTTGATGACAGATAGTAAGTACGGTATGTCGTAAAACCTACTTTTTTATGATAAGTAAATGAGAAGCCGGTTATATTAACAAGCGGATATTTTTTTGCGAATGTTTTGTATTGTCTTACCGAATTGCCCCAAGCTGTATCAGGTGTTTCAATTTCAATAGTAGCTCCGTAATATTGGTAGTCGTATTCAGGCATATTGGTACCACTGCTGATATAGTACGGGTGACTTGCATTCTTTTTGATACCATCGCAAATAAGCTTGTGTATTTCGGTAACTGTTTTAACGTTTTCGGGTTCTTTAAACTGGTACCTTATGTATCCGAGCGAAACCGATTTTACATTTGATGCAGAAGGAACGTAAGTATCTATGCCAAGACCTGTTGAGAACAAGAACACCAAGCCTATAACTGCAACCGTCGTTGCGGAATATACTATAACAGAATTTTTTGTTTCAGCATTTTTGAAATGAATGCCTTTTTCAAATATGGCATGAAGAATAATCGATGCTGCAAGACCTACAAGTACATACCATGCTACAAAGACTATCATGTTTGAGAAACCGGATCCGTCTTTCATAGATGTTGCAATAAGTCCGGCAACTGCTCCGCAAACTATCGATGCACCTGCTTTTACTGCATAAGGAAGCCATTTTACATAGAACTCATTTTGAGCAACTTCTGCTTTGCGTTTTTTAGCTGTACGAAGTGCGAAAATAAACGCACCTGCCGAGAAAAGTATACTCCAAATTACAAGTGTTATAATTCCTGTGAGGTTATCATCATAGTAGAAAGCGTCCTCAAACAGGCAGAATCCAAAAGGTGTGAAGATTGCCGGAATCGGTGTTGACATGATGCTCTCGAATCCAATTCCGGGAATCATCTGATAAATAATTCCCCAGAACGAGTATATAATTCCTGCATATATCACATTTACGCCCAAGGTAACTACAACCGTATCTTTGATTGTTCCGCAGCTGTAAGCGATAAGAGCCGTAAATGTGTAAGCAGCGATTATTCCAAGAACTCCAAACAAAATAAACAGAAAATCAGGTTTTACATATTGTGTTGCTCTGAGCGTACAGCCCACAACAACAAACGAACCAATCACGAAAGGCGTTGTAACAGCGGTTATTCCTCCGAGAAGATGCGATACAAACATCGTTTCTCTTGTTGCCGGAAGTGAACCGAACATATCTGTACTGCGTTTATTGTGCAAGAATGAAAATGTGCTGACGCTTGATATTAGCGAAAATATCATAGCTGCCACCTGAGCAACTACTATCGAAACCATTCCGATTTCGCTAACATCACCGGAATGAGCTTTATAGTCGCCTTCTCCGAGTTGTGACATAACATACAAGTCGAGCAGTATGCCAAGTACCATCACCATGGAGAATACTAACATAATCGAGCCATTTCTTTTTAATGACCATTTGTAAAGTTCAGAGAAAGATTTCTTATTTGATGATGTTGTTGATGTCATAACCCACAGCCTCCATTTCGCTTATAAATACTTCCTCAAGAGTAAGCGGAAGCATTTCCATATATACCGGTTTTTTAGCTTTTACGGCATTTTCTACTGTATCTTTATCGCCTCTTGCCGTAAACACGATCATTTTGCCCTGACGTTTTATATTAACTATATTGAGATCATTGAACACGCCCTCGCCGAGTTCGTCCTGAAATACTGCCTGAACTCTGTGCATTCCGAGCTTTGCTTCGTCAAGGTCTTTTTCCATAACGACTCCGCCTTTGTGTATCAAACCGATGTGGTCGCAAACGTCCTCAAGCTCTCTAAGGTTATGCGATGCAATAATAACTGTTGTTTTATTCTCCGCAACCATTTCCATAAGCAATTTTTTGATAAGCTGACGAACAACGGGGTCTAATCCATCAAAAATCTCGTCTAAGAGTATGTATTTAGGACATACCGAAAGAGCAATTATAAGTGCCGCTTGCCTTTGCATACCTTTCGACATATTGATTATTTTGTCATCGGCGTTTATGGGAAACATAGCACATATTTTTTTGAATTTATTATCGTCCCACGTTGTATAGAGTGATCTATAAAAATCAGCCATTGTATTAACTGTCGAACTGTTGTAGAAATACGGAAAATCTGATATAAAGAAACATTTTTCTTTTGCCTGAGGATTTTCGTAAGCAACTTCGCCGTCTATTTCCACACAGCCTTCATCGCAATTGAACACGCCCGAGATTATTCTGAGAAGTGTTGATTTACCCGAGCCGTTCGAGCCGATAAGTCCAAACACCGAACCTTCGGGAACTTTAAACGAAAGGTTATCGAGTGCGACTTTATCTCCAAATTTTTTCGTAACATTTTTTATTTCAAGCATTACCGTTACCCCCTTCATAAATATCATCGACCAGCGAAACCACTTCGTTTTTAGTTACACCAAGATTTGACGCTGTCTTTAATCCTTTTTTAAGATTATTCATTGTGCTTTCTTTTAGTCCTGCCAGCTTACTTGAACTGTCTGCAACGAACGAACCTTTACCGACCGCCGAATATATATATCCGTTTTGCTCTAACATCTGATATGCTTTTGACACTGTATTCGGATTGATTCCGAGCGATGTTGCAAGTTCTCGCACAGTGGCTAATTTTTCCTGCGGAAGGAGCAGACCCAAAGATATTTCCTTAACGACCTCGTTATATATCTGCTGATATATTGGCTCTCCGCTTCGATAATTGATATTAAATGACGTAAACAAAATGACCCCTCCTTTTTATTTTATTTTTCTATTTTTGTATTAATTCAAGTAGTACAATATCAATAAAAAAATATTGAAATCATTGATTTCATGTGATTATTAGTTGCCTTCTTGATTCTTTATTGTATTATATCAATTAGTACAATCATAGTATAACATAACACATACCCCTTGTCAATAGTTTTTTTATTTTTTTCGAAAATTTCTTTTGCTTGACACTTCACATAATGAATGATATTCTTAATATGTATATGCCAATAATAAAGGAGGTTGTTTATGCGTGAAGAATATGAGATGATCTGCCGAAAATACTATAAACAGATATATCTTTTTTTACTTAAACTCTGCAAAAAAAGCGACCTCGCCGAAGAACTGACTCAAGAAACATTTTATCAGGCAATATTATCTCTTGACAGATTTTCCGGAAATTCCGATATATTTACATATCTTGCGGCGATTGCTAAACACACATATTATAAATATCTGCGAAAAAACAAAAATTCTCTCGACAGCATAAGTATTGACGATATAATCTCAACACCGGAATCAACCGAAACCGACCCTCTTTATTTATGCGAAAAAGCCTGCGAAGAACTTACCGTGCGAAATGCCGTAGAAAAACTTCCGAAAAAATATCGTGATGCAGTTCTCTATCGAATTTACGCCGATATGTCATTCAAGCAAGTTGCAGACGCTATGGGGATAACTGAGAACTCGGCAAAAATGTTGTTTTCTCGTGCAAAGAAAAAATTAATGGAGGTTCTCAAAAATGAACATGACTTGTAATATGACTAAAGATTTGCTCGATTTATATATAGAAAAAAATTTAAGTACCGATTCTCTCACAGCCGTTGAAGAACACCTTCAGTCATGCCCCGACTGCATGGCTCTTTTTGAAAACAAAAGAAATCAAGCTCCCAAAAAACCTCAAATAAAATTTGAGGTAAACGGCATTGATGATGTTATAATCGACAAAAATCTAAAATTGCTTTCCAAAAGACTAAAAACCCGAAAAATTATAAATATAATAAGCGGAGTTTTTATGGCACTTCTTACTGTATCGGCGTGTTTATACGGGCTTATAAAAAAATATGAAGATTGATTATCCCCAAAAATTCGCCGAAAAATATAATTGTTGATATTTTGGAGGAAATAGATTATAATTAAAATTGGAATTTTGTGTAAAGGAGGCTTTTCGGTTGCCGTACTCAAACGATAGATTGAATCAATATATCGAAAATCAGCTTGAACAGCATTACGGTAAAGATTTCATGGAAAACGCACGAAAAAGCACTCCCCCACCTTCACCGCCAAAACGCAGAATGTTTCCTGTTGTTGTTATCGTTTGTGCGGCTGTATTCATATCCGGAGCTTTGATGTTCGCAAGCCTGCTTTTTATGAACGCTCGTTCCACGGATTCTTCGGATAATATCTCGGAAAAAGAAAATATTTCGGCAAAAGCAGATATTTCATCAAAAGAAAATTTTTCGTCAAAAGCAGATATTTCGTCAAAAGAAAATTTTTCGTCAAAATCGGATATTTCGTCAAAAGAAAATTTTTCGTCAAAATCGGATATTTCGTCAAAATCGGATATTTCGTCAAAATCGGATATTTCATCTGAAATCAAAAAATCATCAAGCGAACAAACCTCAAGCGTTAACCCAACAAACGTAGAAACAGGTCGCAAACTGAGAGCCGGAACCGGTATTTTTTTGATGTTATCATCGCTGTGCGGTGCTGCCTCTCTCTACAATAAATATACAGATAGGAGTTTTGAATAAAATGACCGAAAAAGAAAAAATGCTCGCCGGCGTTCCTTACGATTCCAACGACCCCGAGCTGAAGCAAGCTCGCCTTAATGCGAGAATCACTTGTCAAAAATTTAATACTATGCCTACCGAAAACGAAGAGGATCAAACCAAATTATTAAAAAGTTTTTTAGGAAAAACGGGCGAACATATTAGAGTAGAACAGCCGTTTATTTGCGACTATGGCTACAATATCGAAGTCGGCGAAAATTTTTATGCAAACTACAATCTTGTTGTTCTCGACTGTGCTAAAGTAATTATCGGCGATAATGTTTTTATTGCTCCAAATGTCGGCATTTACACCGCCACTCACCCGATTTTGCCCGAACAACGCAGATTACCGGGTTTGGAATACGCAGAACAAATAACCATCGGCAATAATGTTTGGATTTGCGGAGGTGTTCAGATATGCCCCGGCGTTACCATAGGCGATAATACCGTTATCGGTGCGGGAAGCGTTGTAACAAAGGATATTCCCGCAAATGTTGTTGCCGCCGGAAATCCGTGTAAAAAAATTCGTGAAATAACCGCTGACGACTATATCCCCATGGGCGAGGTGGATTTGTAAATGACCGTACTGTATATAGTCGTTCCTTGCTATAATGAAGAAGAAGTCTTGTCAAAAACGGCATCTCAGCTTCGCAAAAAACTCGAACAGCTTGAACAGAAAAATTTAATTTCTCCCGAGAGCAAAATCGTTTTTATCGATGACGGCTCAACAGATGAAACATGGGAGAAAATTTGCAAATATCATAAAATTAATCCTTCGTGTTTTGCCGGAATAAAATTAAGCCGAAATCGTGGACACCAAAATGCTCTTTTGTGCGGTCTGCTCACCTTGAAAGAACACGCCGACGCTATTATTTCTATCGATGCAGATTTGCAGGACGATATAAATGCTATTGACGAAATGCTCGAAAAATTCGAAAATGGCTGCGATATAGTGTACGGTGTTCGCTCCAAACGAGATACCGACACATTCTTTAAACGGTTCACAGCGGAGTCGTATTATAAAATTCTCGAACGTCTTGGAGCAAAGGTTATTTTTAATCATGCTGATTTTAGATTGATGAGCAAACGAGCCATCGAGTGCCTTTCACTCTTTAAAGAACGAAATATTTTTTTGCGTGGACTTGTTCCAATGATAGGATTTAAACACGGAATAGTGAAATATGAACGCAGCGAACGTGAAGCCGGTGAAAGCAAATATCCGTTAAGTAAAATGCTGGCTCTCGCTTGGGAGGGCATAACCTCGCTCAGTATAAGCCCCATACGAATGGTAACTGCCACGGGTGCTGTTATTTTCGCATTAAGCGTGATTATGCTTATATATTCGGTAATTAGATTTTTTATGGGAGCTACTGTTTCAGGGTGGGCGAGTCTTGCCGTATCTATTTGGTTTATCGGCGGACTTCAACTGCTCGCAATAGGCATTGTCGGAGAGTATATCGGGAAAATCTATATTGAAACAAAAAACAGACCTCGCTTTATTGTCGAGGATATACTTCTTCAATTAAATGATGATGAAGGGTAATTTTTTTCTCGGGGAAACCTTTTTAAAAAAAGGTTTCCCCGAACCCCTTCTAAAAATTTTAAATAAAAAAGGACAGTCGATAATCGACTGTCCTTTTGGTTAATGTTGGCGTCTTCCTATTTTCCCGGAGCGTCACCACTCAAGTATCTTCGGCGAATCTGAGCTTAACTTCTGTGTTCGGAATGGGAACAGGTGTACCCTCAGCTCTATCAACACCAACTGCAAAAAGCATATTTAAAACACGACCCATGGAACAGTCGCAAACATGTTGGCGTCCTCCTATCTTCCCGGAGCGTCACCACTCAAGTATTTTCGGCGAAATTGAGCTTAACTTCTGTGTTCGGAATGGGAACAGGTGTACCCTCAACTCTATCAGCACCAACTATCTGCGACTGTTTCCATGACTACGTTATTATATCATATATAAGAATAAAATGCAAGTGTTTTTTTTAA
>CACXHC010000156.1 GCA_902767285.1 uncultured Ruminococcus sp. | reverse complement strand
GGATAGCATACTAAACCTACTCTACCATAAAAAAAGTTTTTTGGAAAGGGTTTGGGAAAACCTTTTTTTCAAAAAAGGTTTTCCCAAAAAAGCCAATTTTTCAAAAAAAGTTTTCCCAAGAAATCATACTCACAAGAGAAGCCTTATTTGTCACGGTAATAATCAACGAGAGCTTTAGAATCCTCCTCGCCCCAGATGATACCCCACAAAATATCCATACCCTCATCGCCCATGCTTGCGGCACTATCGCCGAAATAAGCCTCCACTAAAGAGCCGTTGGGAAGTACGCCCATTGTGGTGCAGTATGTTTCGTAATCGTCTGTGTGATGAGATATGCCGTCTTTTTTGCCGTCCTTAGCGTCCTCTTGAATAAATGGGTTCATTATGAAACCTGCGTTATAATTTTCTTCAGATGATTCTTTTTCGCCTGTCGGATATATGATCAAAAATTCCTCGTCGCCTTTTTGCACGATTTCGCCGTATTTGGATTCTCCGATTTTTTCGTACAAATTGAGTTCGGGTGTATCTTCAGTCGAAACAACGCAGTAATCGCCTTCTTCGTCCTCGATTTTGTTTATATATAATGTATCGTTATCTCGGTCGTAATCGCCACGAATCCAAACCGAGTACGCTGTTTTTCCTTCGTAAGCCTCTATAAAATAAACGTTGGTGTTAACTTTGCCATAGCGAGCTTTTGTTTCAACGCCGTTCAATACAACTGTTTCATAATCGCCCTTATAGGTCTTTGCGGCTGATACTATTGCTGTTCCTGCAACTATCAAAGCAGCGGCTGCTGCAACTGTAACAAACATTTTGATTATTTTTCCTGTTGATTTTTTCATTTCTTTTACATCTCCGTCTTTCACTTTTTTTATTTTTTCCTGTAATTCTGTTGAGGCATGAATATCTGCGAATGCTTTGTCGCAAAATTCCCTCAATTCTTCATCATTCTTATAGGTACTCATGTTCAAGCCTCCTTTTTAAGCAGTAGTTCCTGTAATTTTTTTCTTGCTCTCATCAACCTGTTTTGTGCGTTGGATTCGGATATATTGAGTATCTCCGACAACTCTTTTACGTTGTATCCTTCGTAGTAGTACAGATATATTACTGTTCTGTAATTTTGCGGAAGTGATGCCACCATCTGAAAAAGCTCTCTCTTTTCGCCTGTTTCGTCTGTGTAAGAAGGCTCGCTCTCAAGATCTTCTATCGAAACAACGTTTCTTCTTCTGAATGATAAAAAATCATTTTTGCACTCGTTTACCGCTACTCTGATGAGCCATCTCTTTATATGTTCGTCATCGTTGAACTGAGTGTCTGTCGAAAACAACTTTATAAACGCATTCTGAACAGCGTCCTCTGCATTCTCTTTGTTCTTGCAGTATGTAAGAGTTGCTCTGTATACAGAATCAAGATATTTTTCAGCTATGCGATCGTATTCTGCCGAATCCAAGTAAGTCACCTCTTTGGTTTGTCTCCTGTGTTTTTGTTTTTATTTTTTGCTGTGAAAGACCTTTCATATACTAAACAATTCAAGCATATAAAATATCACACTTTAAAAAATTTTTTTTTAAAATTTGATCATTTATAGTTTATTATACAGATATGGGGTAATGCGTTAGTTTGAACATTTTTTATAAGAAAATTTTTATTGTTCAATTATTATAAAAATCGTAATAAAGTATAGATTTTTATTCTGATATGTGTTATAATGGTCGTTGATGAAAGGTATTATTATTTGGGGGGTCATTTTTTTATGTCACACAAATGGGTTTATCTCTTAAATGAAGAAGATAATAATTTAGATATGTACAGTCTTGTTGGAAGAAAAAGCTCAACATTAACCGATATATTAAAGGTGAATCTTCCGATTCCTGCCGGATTTACCGTAACTACTGAAGCGTGCAGACAATTCTATATTGATGGCAAAACAATCAACCCCGAAATAGCCCAGCAAATCAGAGATGCCGTTTTTGAAATTGAACATATTACAGGAAAGCGTTTGAACGATAGCTTTAATCCGCTTATTTTGTCGGTTCGTGTTAGTCCTACCGATTACGTCCCCGATATGATGGAAACTGTCCTTAATATCGGTATGAACGATACAACAGTTACTGCTCTCGCTGAGGTTTATAATAATCGTTTTGCTTGGGATTGCTACAAAAGATTTATCTATAATTTCTCTATCGAAGTAATGAAATTGGGTATCTATGGATTTAAAGCCGCCGTTGAAGATGTTCTTTCGGCTAAAGGTACTCGAAACATAATGTCTCTTACCGCCGCCGATCTTCACGGAATTACTCAGGAGTTTAAAAATATATATGCCGAAAGCATTGGTATGGAATTTCCGACCGACCCTATGGAGCAACTCTTTATTGTTATACAGTCGGCGTTTGAACATTGGTGCGATGCTGTTGAAAAAGGCGATGCCTCACCTACCGGTATAGCAGTTGTTGTTCAAACTATGGTGTTTGGCAACGTTGACGAGAGCGGCGGAACGGGTATCGCTTTCTCTCGTGACCCCGATACGGGAGAAATAGGTCTTTTCGGAGATTTTTTGCAAAAATCTCAGGGCGATGAAATAGACGGCACCGAGAGAACTGCCGTCCCTATCGATGATATGAAAAAGAGTTTCTACGCTTACTATAAAACGGTTGAAAAGTATGCCGAAGCTCTCGAAAATTATTTTAAAGATATGCAGGCCATTTCGTTTACAATTGAAAACGGTATTGTTTATGTTCTCGACTCCGTAGACGGAAAAAGATCTGACAAAGCTGCCGTTCAAATCGCCTGCGACCTCGTTGACGAAGGCATAATCGATGAGCAGGAAGCCTCTCGCAGAATCTCGGATTTTCAAGTTAATGCTTTGCTGAAACCTCAGTTTGATAAAGAAATTTTGGAAAATACAAAATCTGTTGCAATCGGTGTTGGTGCAAGCGAAGGCGTTGCGTTCGGCAAAATCGCCTTTTCTGCCGATGTTGTCAACAAATTTGTCGAATCCGGAGAAAAGGCAATTCTCGTATGCCAAAAAATATCGCCCGAAGATATGGAGATTGTACATCGTATCAACGGTATTCTTACATCAAGAGGCGGAACAGCATCAAATGCGGCACTCGTTGCCCAAAGTATAAACCTTTGCTGTGTTACAAGCTGTACGGATATGGTCATTGACGAAAAAGCCGCCAAAATGTATTTTGGCACACAAGAGTTTAAAGAGGGCGATTTTATATCCATAGACGGCTACACGGGCAAAGTTTACGCAGGTATTATTCCGATAATCGCACCCCAGCCAGACCACGAACTCAGCAGAATAATTTCGTGGAAGCATCATTTTTCGTCTGACGTTATTTATTGATTTATAAAAATTAGCTTTAATACTCCCTCCTTGAGGGAGTATCTCAAAAATAGAATGTTTTGTGCGGTTTTACTTTTTTGCTCATTCATAGTTAATTATATATTTAAGAGGTGAGAAAATTGGCAAAAAAATATGTACATCTTTTTTCGGAATATGACGAGGACGATTTCTTTTCTTTTGGACGTAAAGGCTCGTATTTGTGCGAGATGACAAAATTGGGATTGCCCGTTCCAAGTGGATTTATAGTATCAGCAGATGCGTGCAATCAGTTCTATGAAGATAAAAAAGAGCTTAACAGCGATATAAAAACGCAAATCAGCCAATATATATCCAAACTGGAAGAAATCACCGGCAAAAAGCTCGGCGATTCGGTTGACCCGTTGATTTTATCGGTTCGAGCAAGCACAGTAAGGGCTTTTCCGGGCATGATGGACGCAATAATCAACATAGGTCTTAACGATATTACGGTGCAGGCTCTCGCAAAAAAATACAATCCTCGTTTTGCTTGGGACTGTTACAGAAAGCTGATTCAACTTTACTCTTACTCTGTCGCATATATATCGAAAAGCGATTTTGATGCAGTTATTGACGATATGCTTCACACCAAGGGACTTGCGGACGAATCGGAGTTTTCGGCGGACGATTTAAAACAGATAACTCAACAATTTAAGCAAATTTACAAAAAGAGAATCGGGTATGATTTCCCATCAGACCCCAAAACACAAATTATATTTGCCGTTCGAACCGTTTTTGATGATTGGACAAATCCCCGTGCCAACATATTCCGCCGAGATAACAACATTCCCCAAAGTGTAGGAATAGCGGTTATTGTGCAGCAAATGGTATTCGGAAATCTTGATTCTAAATCAGGTTCGGGCATACTGTTCACCCGTGACCCTGCGACGGGTCAAAAGAAAATTGTCGGAGAATTTCTCTCAAATAATCAGGGCGAAGATTTATTTAGTTCGTCACGCACTCCGATAACAGTTCGTGAAATGGAAAGCAAACTTCCGACCGCTTACAAACTTCTTATAAAAAGCTGTGATACTATCGAGAAATATTTCAAAGATATGCAAGATATATCCTTCACGGTAGAAAGCGGTAATTTGTATATTTTGGAATCACGCCCCGGAAAACGCACCGCCGAAGCGAGTGTAAACATCGCCTGTGATCTTGTTGAAGAAGGCACGATTTCACGATACACAGCAACTCTGCGAGTGTCTGACTCTGAGATTCAAAAACTCCTCAAACCGACATTAGATAAAAACTCCATAAAAAACGCAACTCTTATGGGAAAAGGACTTGCGGCATCGCCGGATTCGGCAGTAGGCAGAATATCGCTTTCGGGAGAATCGCTGAAAAAATATATAAACCATAACGAGGACACTGTTCTTGTTTGCTTTGAAGTAATGTCTGACGAAATCAGCTATGCCGATTTGAAAAAGGCAAAAGGTATTTTGACATCACACGGCGGAATGACATCTCATGGAGCGGTACTCGCCCGAGGAGCAGGCATCTGTTGCGTGTCTGGTTGCAGTGATTTGCTCATTGATACACAAGCCAAAAAAATCAGCATGGGCGGAAAAGTCCTCAGCGAAGGCGATTTCATATCTATTGACGGAAACACAGGCTGTGTCTACTGTGGCAGATTGCCCCTCACCGTTCCCGAGCCTTCTCTTAATTTGAGAAAAATTTTGCTCTGGAAGGAAACCGCCTGACTCCTCTTTTCTCTTTTCTCTTCTTTTTTTTGAAAAAAAAAAGAAGCAAAAAAAACTTTAACTATATAAGTTCTTTGTGTTTTCACGAACATTCCATAAACTGCAACAAATCCGACTGCATACTTGTGCAGTCGGATTTGTTATTTTTCTTC
>CACXHC010000155.1 GCA_902767285.1 uncultured Ruminococcus sp. | reverse complement strand
GGATAGCATACTAAACCTACTCTACCATAAAAAAAGTTTTTTGGAAAGGGTTTGGGAAAACCTTTTTTTCAAAAAAGGTTTTCCCAAGAAAGCTAATTTTTCAAAGAATGTTTTCCCAAGAAAGCCAATTTTTCAAAGAATGTTTTCCCAAGAAAGCTAATTTTTCACAGCACATATTTATCGAGATTTTTCGTATTTGGAGTATTCCTCAAGGCACATACCGAAACTACGCATTTTTTCGGCGTTTTCGGTTCCAACGAATCTATAAACGGTCAAATCGCCGGTAATTTTGGTTATATTTTCTTTTTCGGTGGTGTAGCGGTTTATGAATCCATAATTCACACCGTTTTTATAGAGCCATTTATATGCCTGACCCGCTTCGAAATCGTTACTGCCAAGATTGCTTATTTTGATTATCATACCTGTTCGGTACTCGTTTTGTTTTGCAGGGGGAAACAGAGCAGACGCACGATTTTGAGCCTCGGCGACAGTTGCTCCGCTCTCCTGAAATTTAAGAACAAGATTTTTGAATTCGGAGTCGCATTCATCGTAAGTCATGTATCCTCGAACGATTTCGAGGCGGATTCCGTCATCAGCGGCGGCAGAAACGAGCTTTTCGAGGCTTTCTTTCATGAGAGCGTTTACGGGAATATTTTCATTATAATAGTTATGTATTGCGAGGGGCGGTTCAAATTTTTCGTTTATGGGGTTGATGTCATTGCAATAATACAGAAGCTCGTCCGAAACATCGGTATCGAATATTTGGTAATATTTGTCGGTACGGTCGGTGGCAGAAGATGACGAAAACCCGGCGGGAATGGGGTTTTCGGCTTCTTTTTGAAAATTGTACGCAAAAAGACCCGCAGTTCCTATGATAAAAAGAATCATTAATGATATTATGAATATTCGCAAAGCCATTAAGCCGGCGGTGCTTTCCTGACGTTCTATTCCGTCAAAATTTCGGTTTACTTTTGTTCGGCGATTTTTTTTTGCCATTTTTCATATACCTCCCTTTGATTTAAGCATAATCTACATAATTATTGTATATCTTTTGTTACCGTTTTGCAATATATTTTAATAATTTTTGTTTGTGATTTGCACACATTATCTTGTGTGAATACTAAAATATTTATCCTTTTCGGAGTTTTATAATTGTATTTTTAAAAACCTTTGACTAAACAAAGCCTTTGTGTTATAATACCAATGGAAAATGGAAAAATGCAAATTAAAATAAAGGGACAATTAAAACAAGGGTGTTATAATATGGATATTTTTTCGATATTTACCTTATGCGGCGGATTGGCTTTCTTCTTGTTTGGCATGAATACAATGTCATCGGGTCTGGAAAAGATGGCAGGTGGCAGACTGGAATCTCTTTTGAAAAAAGCCACAGCAAATTCATTTCTTGGACTTTTGTTGGGCATGGCGATAACGGTTGCAATTCAATCGTCATCGGCAGTAACAGTAATGCTTGTCGGTTTGGTAAACTCGGGTATAATGGATTTGCACCAAACTGTCGGAATCATAATGGGTTCGAACATAGGAAAGACCGTTATGGCATGGATACTTAGTCTTTCGGGAATCCAAAGCGACAATTTCTTTTTACGTCTTTGCAAACCGGAGGCATTTTCGCCCTTGCTTGCACTTATCGGCATTATACTCAATATGATGGCTAAATCCGATAAGAAAAAGAATGCCGGAGTAGTTCTTGTAGGATTTGCAATTCTAATGTACGGAATGCAGATTATGACTGATTCGGTTGCTCCGCTTGCAGACAACGAAAAATTCAAACAAATTTTGACAATGTTCCGCAACCCGATACTCGGTGTTATTGTGGGAGCTATTTTTACAGCGATAATTCAGAGTTCGGCAGCGTCTGTCGGTATTCTTCAGGCAATAGCGTTAAGTGGTTCGGTAACGTATGCGATAGCCATTCCTATAATAATGGGTCAGAATATCGGTACTTGCATAACAGCGGTTATTTCGAGTATCGGCGTAAACAAGGACGCAAAGCGAGTTTCGGTAATACACATTTCGTTTAACCTTATAGGAACGCTGTTTTATCTTACACTTTATTGTATTATTGACGCACTTATCGGAATACCGCTTTCTGATACCCCAATAGACGCTTTTGGAATTGCGGTAGTCCACAGTATATTTAATATTGCGACATTGATTTTGCTCTATCCGTTCAACAAGCAGATTGAAAAACTCGCATATATTGTTGTCAAAGACGACAAAGACTCCGAAAAAGATGCGGTTTACAGTTTTATAGATGTTCGTTTGCTTTCGACACCATCGGTTGCAATAAGAGAGTGTTTCAGCAAGTGCAAGAAGATGGCAGACATCGCCAAAACAACGACTATACATTCGATGGCACTTGTTAAGACGTATGAGGAAAAGGGAGCAAAGACCATTTCTGAAAACGAAGATCTTCTGGATTTGTACGAAGATAAACTCGGCACATATTTGGTACAGCTTTCAGGAAAAGCACTTTCGGCGACAGACAATGCGAGCGTGTCGCTCCAGCTTCATTCAATCGGCGATTTTGAGCGAATAGGCGACCACGCCATGAACATTCTTGAGGCAGCTCAAGAGATTCACGACAAGAAACTTCATTTTTCGGACAAGGCGAAACGCGAACTTGACGTGCTTTTCAACGCTCTTACAGAAATTCTCGAAATAACGATGGATGCTTATTGCGAAAACAACGTATCCAAAGCCAAAATGGTTGAACCTCTCGAAGAGGTCATCGATGTTCTTATCATCGAGATAAAGACAAAGCACATTCAGCGACTCAAACAAGGCGAATGTTCCATAGAACTCGGATTTGTCCTCTCAGACCTCCTCACGGACTGCGAGAGAATTTCGGATCACTGTTCTAATCTCGCTATCGCAATTATCGAAACAAGCCAGTATATCTACGATGCCCACGAATATCTTAATATCGTAAAAAGAGCCGGTAACAAAGATTTCGAGGACGAGTACGAAGCCTATAAAAAGAAATATTCTATCGAAGCATAAGTGTTGGGGGCGGCAGCCCCCAACCACCTTTTTTGGGGGCTG
>CACXHC010000154.1 GCA_902767285.1 uncultured Ruminococcus sp. | reverse complement strand
TCAAAAAAGGTTTTCCCAAGAAAAGCCTCGGGAGCAGGCATCACCTGCCCGACTGCGTACTTGTGCAGTCGGATTTGTTTCAGCTTATAGAATGTTCATTTAAACACATAAAATTTATATAGTAAAAGTTTTTTTTGCTTCTTTTTTTTTCAAAAAAAAGAAGAGAAAATAAGCTACAACAACACCCAAATCACTTGTTAGAAGTAAATCTATCTATGATATATTTATGAGCCTGATTTTCCGCCGAGTCGTCAAGTTCTGAAAGATCAAACGAGATACCACGCTGTTCAAGCATAAGTTTAATTATATGGTCGCACAAAACGGGATTTTTCGGCAAAAGCGAGCCATGCAGATACGTTGCTATCACGTTTTTATACATAACGCCTTCGATACCGTCAGTATCGTTGTTTCCGTGACCGTAAACTACTTTTCCAAGCGGTGTATGGTCATTGATGAATGTTCGTCCGCCGTGATTCTCAAATCCGACTATTGTTCCGAATTTATCATTTTTTATGACTACATCGCCTATCAGACGTTTATCGCCTATTTCCGTTTGTATGTTGAGTATTTCAAGACCTTCGATTGTTTCTTCTTTCAGCTTGTAGTAACTGCCTAATAGCTGATACCCTCCGCAAACAGCGAGCAAAACTCCACCATCGTTCACATACGAGGTTATTTCTGATTTCATCGATATTAATTTATCTCGAACGAGAAGTTGTTCACGGTCTGAACCGCCTCCGAGAAAAACGAGGTCGTAGTCCGTAAAGTGAATTTTTTCGTTTCCGTATATCGAATCTGTTTCTACCTTTATTCCTCGCCACTCACAGCGTTTTGTTATAGTTGTAATATTGCCTATATCTCCGTAAAGATTTAATAAATCGGGGTAAAGGTGAGCTATTCTCAATTTAGGGGTACTCATTGTTTGTATTCCTCCTCAAGCTCCTGAAGGACTTTTTTTGTAGAGAAAAGCAGAGTGTAATTGACAACTATATAAACACGCTCGCCTTCTCCGTTGACAGCGTTCATTATATCATCTTTTGTTATACCGCCGGTGGTTATTTTGTCCATGGGAATATCGCAATATTTAAGTCTTACTGTCATATCTTTGGCACGGATACCCGTTGTTGTACAGCTTTTTACAGATGGGTCTTTCAACTGCTCGAAATCCACGTCCCAAAGCCATGAAACATCGTTACCGTCCGGGTCGTTGTCGTTTATGCCGATAACAACATCTTTGGTTCTTTTCTCTGCAAGAATATTACTGATACTTCTGTTGAAACTTGCCGGATTCTTCGCAAGATTAAATACAACCAGTTTGCCTTTTATCGTAAACTCTTCCATTCTGCCCGACTGACCTTTATATTTTTGCAGTCCCTCAACTATTTTATCTTGAGGGATTCCGCATTTGTCAGCGAAGGCATAAGCCGCAAGAGCGTTATATATATTATATATTCCTTTGCACGGTAAATCGACATGAGTATTTTTTACATCAAAGCTAACGTAATCATCAGAAGAAATATTACTGCCGTCATACTCCGGAACAGGTCTTGCAAATCCGCATTTGTCGCATTTGTATTTTCCGAGTTGTCCATACTGATAAAATTCGTATTTCAGTTCATTTCCGCAGTTACGGCAATATCTGCCCTCTCTCGTTTCGTTGAGATTCAGACCTAAATTTTGTGAAATTCCGTAATAAACCGTGTTTTTGTGATTCTTTCCCAAAGATGCCGTCAACGGGTCATCTCCGTTCAGAACAAGAAGCGAGTCCTCCGCTTTGCTCAACGCCTCTTCTATATATTGAATAGTCGTATCTATTTCGCCGTAGCGATCCATCTGATCTCTGAAAAGATTCGTTATAACTATTTTGGTAGGTGTAATATATTTCAATATGATTCTTGCGTAAGCCTCGTCCATTTCCAGACAAGCATAATCAGCTTTTACCTTTCCGGTAAGCGTTGACGCATTTATAAAAGCTGTTACAACTCCCGAAAGCATATTTGAACCAACTTTATTACAAACTACCGTGTTGCCTTCGTTTTCAAGAATAGTCAAAATCATATTGTTTGTGGTGGTTTTTCCGTTAGTACCCCACACAGCAACAATATCTTTTTCTATTCCGTCGGAAAGCCGAGATAAAATATCAGGACATATTTTCAATGCAATCGAACCGGGTGTGGAACTGCCATTTTTACCCAGCATTTTTGAGCCGGCAATAGCGAGCTTACACGCCCATATAGCAAGTAATTTACCCATAAAAGACCTCCGTATTATCTTTAATCGTCATTTATAAATAATATCATATATAAAGGCATTTGTCAAAGCGTTAGTTGTTATTAATTCTATTGAATAATCAAAAAAAATATGCTAAAATATATGTAACATTAACGAGGTGAATTTTTAATTATGAATATTATTGCTGATTTTGAAAAAGTAAGTTTTCAAATATTTAAAGAATCTTGCGAAAAGTTGAATTTATATCTTTCAACAGACGAAATTAAAAATGTTTATGACAAAATAAAAATTCCGAAAAGAGCAACAAAAGGTTCTGCCGGATATGATTTCTATTCTCCGTTTGAAATTTCAATAAAAGAAAATAATTCTTTTGTATTCCCTACGGGGATTCGCTGTAAAATGTCCGAAGGCTGGGTTTTAACTCTGTATCCCCGAAGCGGTTTCGGATTTAAAACAGGAATGAGCCTTGCAAATACGGTCGGAATTATCGACCAAGATTATTATTATTCCGATAACGAAGGTCATATCCTCGTTAAAATTCTGAATGACAGTTGTATCGGAAAAGAGCTTTGTATAAAAAGCGGCGAGGCTTTTTGTCAGGGAATTTTTCTTCCGTTCGGTATTGCCGAAAACGATAATACAAATCAATCACGCAACGGCGGATTCGGTTCAACTAATATTTCGGAAAAGGCAGAAAATATAAAATGAAATATTGTTCAAGATGTAAAGAAATATATTTTTCCGACGGCGACAAATGCGAATGTGGAAAAAAATTTGCAAAAAAATTTGATTTTGATGTTCCCGTAAAACTTGTAACTGTATCTCATGAAAACAAATCACAAATAGAAATGATCTTATCAAAAGCCGATATTCCGTATTCCGAACAAGATAATTCGGGGTATTCTCCGTCAGTGGGAAAAATTTCGGGAGAAGTGGATTATCTTGTTCCGCTGGGATTTCTGAAAAAAGGCATCGACTTGCTTTCCGAAAACGGATTCGTTGAAAAACCCGAGTGGTACGACTCTCTCGAAATTCCCGAAGATTATATCTGGGAGGAAATGCCCGAAGGCAAACGCCGAGTTGTTCAGATATTTTCTATAATCGCATTTATTTTGCTGATTTATATTTGTGTTGCGGGTGCTGATATTCTCGCCGCTAAATTTGCGGCACTGATTGGGTGGTAATCTTATGTTTGACAAAAAATTTGTTTCTGCCGTAATATGTGCGGCAGGAGCATCATCACGAATGAAAACAGGTTCTTCAAAACAGTTTTTGACTTTCGGAGGCATGACCGTAATTGAGAGAACTGTTCTCGCT
Source organism: uncultured Ruminococcus sp. (assembly GCA_902767285.1). GTDB lineage: Bacteria > Bacillota > Clostridia > Oscillospirales > Acutalibacteraceae > RUG592. The sequence continues at coordinate 637 of CACXHC010000154.1, read as the reverse complement.
TTTGAGAACGACAGCGTTACGGACGAAATAATCATCGTTTGCCCTGAAAATCTTATCAACGATTTTGCGGAGCTATTTGCAGATCACAAAACAAAAAAAATAAAATTCACAAAAGGCGGAGCCGAAAGACAAGATTCAGTGCGAAACGGAATTTCGGTTTGTAACGAAAACACCGAAATAATCGCTGTTCATGACGGTGCAAGACCGTTCATAACACCTCAGCTAATCGAAAATGTCATCGCTGACGGCAGTAAATACGGCTGTGCGACTCTCGCAGTTGCCGTCAAAGATACAATAAAGCAAGTCAAAAATAATATTGTACAAAATACTCCTCAACGAGATGAATTATATGCGATTCAAACTCCTCAGGTTTTTTTGAGAGATGTTTATATTAATGCTTACGAAAACGCAAGTCAAAAAAATATCGTTTGTACTGATGACTGCCGAATGGTCGAGCTTAACGGCGGTACTGTAAAAATAACCGAGGGAGATTACAATAACATCAAAATAACAACTCCCGAAGATATTGCCGTGGCTAACGGGATAATAAAAGGACGTGAGAAAATGATTCGAGTTGGACATGGATACGATGTTCACAAGCTGGGCGAAAACCGCAAATTAATAATAGGCGGTGTGG
>CACXHC010000153.1 GCA_902767285.1 uncultured Ruminococcus sp. | reverse complement strand
AGTAATACACACCCGTTTGGGTATGTTATTTATCCCAAATAAAAACACCACCTACGAGGCATTCGCCTTTTCAGTGGTTCATAATAAATATAGCATACAGTAAAATAATGTCAAGAATAGGAAAAATGTTGTTTGTGTTAATAATTTACCTGAGAGCTCTGGTGGAATACTTATGGAATTATCATTCTTCACAAGCGGAGATTCGACTCTTAAAGTACCGTTCAGTCCTGACAAACAAACCGTCTGGCTGATGCAAGACCAAATGAGTGAGGTGTTCGATACTACAGGATTCTCTGGACAGCAAACAGGGTTTGCCTGTGATTGAAAGCTTCATTTCAAATTAATATTTCTATAACTTTGAGTCGAAATAATATGTTAGACAATGATTTAATCAGGGAGGCGGATCGCAGACATGTGATCCAATTGTTTGAACTATTTTCGGAATCACCATATGACGCGCTGGATTTAATAGAGGCATACAGCAGGACTTACAGCCGCATACGAGCAGATGAAGGCTCTGAATACCATGTTCTAAAACAGCCAATCAATGTGTACAATGATATTCTTCGAGAGAATTATCTGGAAAAAACAGAGAGCGAGGAAGATCAGGTTATCCTGCACTGGATAGCCGAACTGTATGTATATACCCGATATGAGAAAGGCCTATCCTTCCGGGAGATGATAAAAACTGTATCTCCCGAATGGCTATATAAACATTTTTCCCCTCTGCATGAGACATCACTGAAAAATGCATGGGAAAAAGCTGTCTATATTCTTGGAAAGAATCGTAAAGAATGTATTTTGACTGGAAATAACACCGCATCATTATAATTTACGGAGCAGAAAAGAATGATTATTTACCGTGAAAGTATTGGAAAGTTTATATCTCAATGTCTTGATGGTTCTGCGGCAAAAGATATCGGAAGTATCATTTCAGACCAGATGAGATTGAACGGAATATCATATTTCGGAGATTCACAGGTTAATGCATGGAATGCATCATTACCGGAAATGGCAATGGTTCTGAAAAGCATGGATGTAGACAGAAATATTGATGTTGCAGTTGAGTATAAACTGGTTCAATCCCGCGATCGAATTGATTTCCTGATTTGTGGAGAGGATGATTCAGGTAAGGAAAACGTTGTTGTAGTAGAATTAAAACAGTGGTCTCAGGCTCGGCCAACTCACAAGCAATACTTTGTGAATACTTTTGGCGGTGGAGGAGAGGGAGATTATTGGCATCCTTCTTATCAGGCATATAACTACGCGCAGATTCTGGTGAATTTCAATGAATATGTGCGTGAGAAAAATGTACATCTGCCATCATGTTCTTATCTCCACAACATGGATGAAGGTAATTCGATTCTACTTGATGATAAGAAGAAATATCCGTTGGTGGAATCAGCTCCGGTCTTTTATCAGGGGCAGAAAGAGCGGCTTGGTGCATATATATCCAAGTTTGTGAAGAGACCCAATAAAAAGCTTTTATATCATATAGAGGACAGCAGGATTATTCCGTCAAGATTTCTAGCCAAGATGCTCTCTGATGCAATTAAAGGAAATCCTTTTTTCTCCTATGATGAATCACAGGCAACTTCTGTAGCTCAGATTGTGGAAACGGCGGTTGACTCAGCTACATATGGCGGAAAAAGAACGATAATAATTAAAGGAGGAGCCGGGACAGGCAAATCAGTTGTAGCAATCAATGCCCTCGGACAATTGATTAATAATAACGAATCAGGACATAGACTGAATGCAGTATATGTTACATCTAATGCTGCCCCGAGAAACCTTTATACAGAAGAACTGGTCGAAGATGATTATAAGAAAACAGTGATCAGCGCACTTTTCAGATATCCCACAGTATTCTGCCATGTCGGAGAGGACGAGTTTGACTGTTCACTTATTGATGAGGCGCATCGTGTTTTCGATTTTAAAGGCGGTGTTGGTATCAAAAAAGGTACGCATGTTCTTGATGATATCATCCGGGCATCGAGGGTTGCGGTGTTTTTTATCGATGATGATCAGGCGGTGACAACGACTGATTTTGCAACGATTGAGAGAATCAGAGATGCTGCAAAGCGTATGCACTCTAAAGTGATCGAAGGAGCAGCGCTCGAACTCAAGACACAATTCCGTGTGACCGGAGGGGAACAATATATTTCATTTATAAAATCTTTCCTGGGATATAATGATGATATAACCTCGTATCAGCCTGATAAATACGATTTTAAAGTATTTGATTCAGCGCAGGAGATGCACCGGACAATCGTAGAAAAAGATAATTTATATAATTGCGATCACACTGTGAGTGGTAAATGCCGCGTTGTTGCGGGCTATACTTATGAATGGGAGAGCAAGGGACAGAACCGTAATGGGGATGCCTTTGATATCATTCTGGATTCCGGAAATTACAAGGCTAAATGGAACCTGCGATGCAACGAAGTCGGTCCAAAATATTCGTGGCTCAATGATCCGGATTCCGTTAATGAAGTGGGCTGTATTCATACCTGCCAGGGACTGGATATGAATTATTGCGGAGTGATAATCGGAAAAGACCTCCAGTATCGTGATGGAAAGATTATTTATTGTCAGAGTCAGATAGCTAAGTCCGATAAAAACAGTGGGATTCGCAAAGCGGATCCGGAGACTGCTTCGAGACTGATACGTAATACATACTATGTACTTCTTACTCGCGGTATGTTGGGAACATATGTATATTGCGAAGATGAAGGCCTCAGGGAGCATTTAAAGGAGATGCTGAGAGGAATATAACATTGGAATGTAATAGTCAAAACATCCTTTATCAGAGAGGTAAACCAATGCGTGAGGATACTATAAACCGCATCAGAAAATTCACCGAAGACCGCGACTGGGACCAGTTCCACACGCCTGCAAATCTTGCAAAATCCATTGCCATAGAAGCCT
>CACXHC010000152.1 GCA_902767285.1 uncultured Ruminococcus sp. | reverse complement strand
TCTACCATAAAAAAGTTTTTTGGAAAGGGTTTGGGAAAACCTTTTTTTCAAAAAAGGTTTTCCCAAGAAATCCAATTTTTCACAGCACCATTAGGTGTGCGGTAACGCATATAAAAACCAAAGTGCGAACCGTCAGCAGACACCGCCTGCAACAATTAAAGTTTTTTTGGAAAGGGTTTGGGAAAACCTTTTTTTTCAAAAAAAGGTTTTCCCAAGAAAAGCCCCGGATGCAGGCAATGCCTGCATTAAAAATTTCACAAAATTACGGTGTAGAAACAGATCTTGTTTCTTCTCTATGGAAGTAAATAACAGTTCCGTTATCCGCACTGCCTGTTTTCCATTCTACTGTTCTTGTGTCGGTCAAAGCCATAGACATAGACTTATCTTTGGCATTACCTATACAAGTATTGCCGAGAACTATACCGCCGCTATACTCATATTGTTTAGTGGTGATTTTATAGAAAAGTTTGTACGGCTTGCCTACTTTGTCATTAAGGTCAAGAGGCTGAATGGTTATAGATACGTCTGTTACATTTTCGATGGTCATCAGAGAACGGAACACTTTCGAGCTGTCTGCACGAACAAATACTACTGTTTTTCTTGTTGCATCGTACATAACGTACTCATCGTCCTCTTTTACCGCTGACGAGAATATTCCGCCCGATGCAAAATCTGCTCCTGCCGCTACATCAATATTCGATGCTGTCTGAAATTCGTTTCTGATAAATCTTTCGGTCTGCGTTGTTTGATACTGATTAACGGTTATCTCGCTGGCATCTCGGGTGACCTGATGCACCATAAGGAATACAGTTACCGTTGCTCCTGCCGTTATCGATAACAATGCGACAACTACTATGAGTTCTACAAGAGTGAAACCCTTTTTGCTATGTTTTTTGTATTTGCTCAATATGTTTTTGAGGTTCATCATTTCACAACCTTTCTTTAGTATGGCGAACTTATATTAATAAGCTATCGATGCTTTAGGTGCGAATGCTTCTACATCAACATATCTGTAATCGTCGCCGCCGCCGATTTCTTTGTAATATACTCTTACCGCTATTTTCCAGCCCATTTGTGTAACATTTCTAACAGTAGCGTGTTCTGTAATACCGCCTCTTCTTATTTCTGTGTCGGTTTCTTCTATTACATCCGCCGGAATCGCTTCTAACTTATACTGAATAGTTTGATCAGAATTGGTCGGCTCGAAATAATCCGATACAAAATTAACTACGCCTATGCTCTCTGTTTGAATGTCGCTTGCTGATGCGTTGTTTGCTATTGAATTCATGCTGGTGGCGATCAGGGTCGCCCCGTCGGGGGCGGCCGGATCGACACCTGTTGCTGCTACAATTATCTCATCTGAGATGAACTGTGCTTTGTCAGATGCTTTTTCTCTTGAGTTATTGGAATATATCATTTCTCTTGAGTAAGCTACCGAGCTAAGAACGCCTGCACACACAAACGCCAAAATCATTATCGCACATAGTGTTTCAACTAAGGTTGCACCTTTTTTACTGCGAATTTTGCGTTTCAAAATTTTATTGCACAACGAACTTACCTCCCTCCAATTGTGTACCTACATCGCTTACAAGAACATAGTTGTTTCTCCAGTCGTCCTCTTGGTCGTTTGTAGATTTAAGACTTACTCTTGTTGTTTTGCCTGAAGCACCTTCTTCATTGAACATGTATGTGCCGTTCATGATGATTGCCTCTTTTCCGTCAGGACGAATTACTGTTGTGTCTGTGTGGAATATTATTGTCTTTGCGTCAACTGTAAAGTCGTTGCTTCCTGCTCCGGTAAAGTCGAGCTTGTTAACAGCTATCGAAACGGTTTTACCTGTAAGAGAGATGCTCTTTCCGTTTATGGCAAGAGTGTCGTTGCCCTTGTTGCCGTTATAACGGAAGTTAACCGTCTGTCCGGGTGCCGATGCCGTACTCGTTTTGGAGATGGAAGAGGTCATTATGTCAACATCTTTGTTGCTGTTGTTGATGTTGGTGTTCCATGCTTGGTATCCCTTCGCAGAAATCATTCCGTAAGTAGCAGGATTTTTGAAGAATGTTTTTGCCGAAGCTGTAAACAGGTTTATACCGCTGAGTGTAGCATCTTCTCTTGTTGTACCGCCGAAATCTGAATAGAATCCGGGATATGTCGATTCGGAAATTACATACGCTCCTGCAAAGATTGTATAAGACTGTCCGCCACCGTGAACTTTTGTATCATATTTGAAGTTGATGATGAATTTTCTGCCAACAGCTGTACCTGTCATTTCGTTAAGACCGTCTGTCGGGCTGTTGTCACCTTGTGTAATGTCTGTACCGGTGTAAATCTTGGTTTCGGTAGATGTATCCTCGCCAAAGCACTTGCTGTCGTCAACACCGTAGTAAACTGTGTTGAATCTGTACTGCTTGCCGGGAAGTACCGTACAGGTCGGAACCTGAACTCCCGCAACCATACCATTCGTATCAGGCTGAGAAGGTGCAATCGCAAATTCACTGCCCCAGTATTCGTTACGAGTTTGTACTGTTGTTCCGCCTGATGTTTCGGAAATATATTCGGGGAACATGAATACAAATGCGTAGAAGTTCTTTTGAGTTGTTGTACACTTATCGGAAAGGTCATAACTGAGCCATTCGCTTGTACCGGGTTTCTTTACATAAAGGTTAACTGCCTCTACACCCCAGCTGTTTGCACTTATGTTTTCGCCCTTACCTGTGTCGTCTACTATGATTCTTACTGCTTCGGGTTTAATTGTCATCTGCGGGTTGTCAAGCCAGAGTTTAAGATCCGCTGTGTACTGACGAAGCTGTGCAGCATTCTGAAGTCTGGTGTTAGTCCAAATACAATATGGGTTGCTGCTTACAGAACCTGTTACATGGTTATCTTCGTCTGTTGTCTGGTAACTGCTGAGCATGATTTTCTTATAGACGTTCTTAAGTTTTGTTTTCCATCTCGGAGTATAGTTGAACGCACTGTTCTGAAGCTGTTCGCCCTCCATAAATACCATGCACTGATCGGGGTCTGTTCCTGCCCATGAATCCGAATTTGCATTCGAAACATCGTCAGATACATAAATTCTTGCTTGGCTTACTGTATTCATAAATTCTGTGGCTGCTTCGAGAAGTCCATCGCCTACGTTATCAATACCTATTGCCGTCCATTTACCGCTGCCTGCATTACCGTTGTTGAAAGCGTTCTGCAAAGAGTTTCTGTTAGCTGCGAGACCGCTCATCTTTACTTCACCATAGCAATGGTAAACACCCTGTGTTTTGCTGTACTTGTAGTATGCAGTGTCTGTTGTCATCTGTACAACGGAGTCAAGGTCAAGATATGCTCTCATTACCGCTATTCTCGGGTGCATGTAAGCGTCAAATCCTGTTGCCGAACCGTGGCAAAGTGTGTACGTTTGTCTGTCTGTTTCATCACCTGTGAAGTAGAGTACGGAACTCTTGTGTGTTGCTGCCTCAAATCCTGCCTCACTTGCATCGCTCGAATCAAAGAACTGGAAGAAGCAATATTGACCTTCATCAAATGTGAAGCTGTAATAGTTGTTGTCGTCTGTTGTCGGGTCATCGTGAATAATTTCGTAATGACTCTCTTTTATCGGGCTGTATGCACGAATCGCAACATTTGACCAGCCTTCGTCATTGTCAAAGTATACCGATACTGTTGAAGAACCTGTCGGCTCGCCTCTTCCGTCAAGCTTCGGGTTGGAGTCTACAACACCCTGATTGATGTTGTATGTGAACGATTGAAGCTCATCTGCTGCGTTTTTGTAAATGTAAATAGGACGATTAACGTTCTGACTCTGCTTAACAACTTCAAATGCTTTGTCGTTAGAGAGAATTACGTCAGCCGCACCCGTTACACCTGTGATTTTTCTCAGTGTAACTTCTGATGTTACGGGTATTCTGAATGTGTACCATGAAGGAGTATATCCGCCGTAGTTGAACAATGACGGGTCGCCGTTTCTGTATGTTTCGTCAGATACAAACATACCGCCTGCACGGTCGTCCATGAGGAAGTCACCGGAGTTTGCAGCCTGATAATATCCGCCTGATGTTCTGTCTGATAAGTAACCTCTGTCATAAGTAACGTTTCCGGGCTGGAGTGACATATCGGTTTCATACATATATCCTGTAAATGTACCGCCGTTTTTGTTACCGCCGCTGGGTGCTACCAATCTGCCTCTGCCGTCTGTTGCATAAGCGTTTTGTACAATAAGAACGGAAGAACCTGTGTTGAAGCTCTGCGGACGATAATAATATGTCTCGCCCTGATACGATACCGTAGGAGCACTGCTAAAGTTGAAACCGCTGTATTCTTCATACGGTGCAGATGAGAAGAAGTATTTTTGTTTAGGTCTTGGGTCACCGCATACGAGCATATTAAGTACGTTTACGATAGGTGCGTCATAATAGTTGCACTGTGTCGAACCATAGTAAGCCATACGCTCTGCGTCTGCACCCTCTTTAACTATGCGGGTTACTCTGTTTACATAAGTGTTATAAAGCTGAGAGTCGCCAACTGTCCAATATACTCTGTTTTCATCGTCCAACTTGTCGTTTATCGGGAAGAAGATTGTACTCTTCGCACCTGTAAACATAGCTGCCGGGATATTTTCGGTATACTGGAAATCTTCTGAATGGAGTTGTCTGTAAACGTTTGTCTTTTTGTTGCTGAAGTAAGCATACTCAGCGTCCGAAGGAACCTTTGCCCACCAGTTTTCACTTAACGGGTCTTTCTTTGCAGAGAAACAGTTGAATCCTGTTGTTTCTGTGTAGTAAGTAACGTAAACCTGCTCCCACGGAGTTTCAAATTTTGAATCTTTGGAATGGTCGTTTACATTAGTGAGTTTGTCGTTGTGGAATCCAACATAAACAGGGTTTACTCTTTCAATTTCGCTGTCGGGAATAGTTGTGAAAGTTATCTCTGATTTTGAAGGATCGTTCTTATGATAAGTAAAGTTTATTATAACGTATCCTCTGCCTACGAGGTCATAGGTTTTAGAAGCCGCTGTTTCGCCTTGAGTTACAAGGTACTTTGGATCGCTCTCATCATTGCTGATTTTCTCGCCCCAGCTATACTCATAGTTAACTTTACCGTCAGATTTCTCAGCAAATGTGCTGATAACTTTGATTTCGTATGTGCCTTCCTCTTGCAGACTGTTAAGACGATAGCTGTACATGATGTCGTTCTTGTCGGCACCTGTTTCTTCGAGTTTGTAAAGAGTAGCGTCTTTGAACTCGAACTCGCTTGCGTCCTCCGATGACCAACCGTTGAACTCGCCTACAAGATAGAAGTTTTCTTCATCATTAAGCTCGGTCAAATCGTAAGTCGTGAGTTTTGTTTGCGGGTCGTACATTATAGATACTATGTATCGGTGAACTTCGCCGTCAGGACTCACAGGTTTGATCAAAATAGCATTTTCTTCGGCGTCCTCGTCACCAACTGCACCGGTACAAATGCCGTCTTTACCGTAAACCTGATCCCACTTGATTTCAGCAGATGTTTCGAAAGTATCTCTCTCGGCAATTTTGAATCTGTATTCTTCGCCCGTACGAACTATCAACGCACCTTCGGTATAAGAAAGAATACCATCAACATTAGAATAAAGTGACATTTCGTTTGTAAGTGAATACAAACCTACATCACTTGTTTCATCGCCTTGTTTTTTACCCCAGTCGTTCATCCAACCTACTATGGAGTAGATTTTAAGTTCGCTTACGTTTACACCGATGTTCTCAACATCGATAACCTCGTTTGAAGAAGCGTCAAAAGTAATCTTTATAGCGTCTGATGTGGGAATAAACGAGTATTTGTAATCGTTTTCGGGATCCGCACCGTTGCCCCAGTAGTTTGTATACTCTATAAGTGCATTGTGTTTTGTATATCCACGAACAGCGTTGCAGTATGTGAGATTGGGATTTCTGTCGGTGTATCTGTTTCTTCTGTTTTTGCTCAAATAGAATTCAGAAGGACGCTGAACTATCCAGAATTCTATTGGCTGAGCGGGAGTAACATTGCACTCAACAGTGTATATAAATCCATCACCTTGTTTTTCAAGCTGGTCTGACAAGTCGTTCCAACGTACACCGTCCTGCCATCCGTTCATGCTGCCTACGAGGAAGTAGTCGCCCATTTCGGGATCGCTGACTTCTTCAAATTCAAGATTATCGTCAGCTTCGCCCTCAAGTGTAGTAACATCAAGTTCGGTATCTTCCTCGGATAAACCGGAATAATCAATTTCAGGAGCTACCGGAACCGGCTCTGTCTGCTCATAGAGGTCTGCTTTATACTCTATGTAAGTAGCAACTTCCGCATCAACGGGCTGACCCGATGCTCTAACGTTAACTTCAATGTAGTCACCCGCACTGAGGTCACCGTGTTTTACAAACCATTCGTTAGCTTCTTCTTCATATATAAACGCTGCTGTATCTTCACCGTCTTGACATATAAACAACTCACGAATCTGCTCTTTACCAAACTGGTTCTGACTTATAACTGTACCGTTGCCAAAACGATAACCCAAGAAGGAATCGTCAAAATTATGCGAAGTGGTTCTCCACCAGCCGTATCCTTCATAAGTAAATCCGCCGGGGCCATCGGTTTCATCTGTTTTGCCTTTTTGTCTGTAATGAACTATCGCTGTATCAGTTTTTGTATAAACTGTATACCACTCACCACAGTATTTAACAAAACTGTTGAGCTGATCTATACCGGAACCGCCAAAAGACTGGTATTTTTTGGAAAACTCGTCTTTACCGTCTACTTCCTGCATATCACGAAGCTTGTTTTGGTTGATTTCGAAATAAATATCAACACCTTCACTCTCACCAAGTTCGTCATCTTTCGGAATCGGAATACCGAAGAACTCCCAAGATTGCTGGTCGTTGCCCTTCCATCTTGCCGAACCTGTCTTTGTTATGATACCATTTACAAAGTTAAGGTTTCTGTTAAGGTTGAATGTTTTTTGAGTAACGTACCAACCGCCGCCTTCATAGCTCATCGCACAAGCACCCTCAGGGCCGTCCGAACCCCAAGAACCATTCTGTACTTTGCTGTAAGCGTGGTTGAACGAAAGTTTATTTACAATACTGGATCTTGCATAAGCATTATAGCTTGCGTTACGCTCGCCCTTAGAGTTAAACTCGGGAGGGCTGATTTGGTTGTACCACATATAGAAGTACGGAGCAGCACCCAAAGCCGTTGTTGCACGAACATGGAAACGAACATAACGTGTTCTGCCCGATGCTACATAGTTGATAGCACCTGTAAACGCATTATCTTTTATGGTTGAGTGACCGCCTATTGTATACTCTTTAGCAAGAGTATAAGCCTGATGTCCGCCATATTTTGATACTGCGTTAAGTGTGAGGACTGATTCGCCTGCTGAGGATCTGGAATTTGAAACCTCAATATAAGTATCGGGGCAGGCATCTTTGTAGCTCTGCACGGTAGCGTCATCTATCAATACATTCGTACCTGATTTTGTTTCATAAAATGCCGCACCGTCTGCGATGTTGTTGGTTTTGAACACAACAAGACCTTCGCCCGTATTTCCCGCACCGGGAATGTAGTCGCCGTTTTTGGAGTAGAACGACTCGGCAAAAGAAATCGCACTTTTGGCTTGTATGTACGCTTCTCTTTGACTAACTGCAACTTGCGTTGTGTTGAAGTTGAGCGACGCCATCGATACAAGCATAGCTACCAACAGTGACAGCACTATACAAACTACCAGCACCGTTGATAATGACAAGCCTCTTTTTGAGTTCTTCTGCCTGAAGAAACTGTTGAAAGCTCTCATAGCTAACACCCTTTCTAAAAAATATGAAAATATGATTAAATTACCCTTTCTGCTCGTAGGAAAGCAGACTATCCCCCACTTGCAGATAGTTGTACACATTTAAATTATATAACAAATCCTTTAAATTGCCAATAGTTTTTATTTTTTAAGTCTGAAGAAATTTCTATTAATATTTTAGTTATTTTGTATAAGAAATCTTTTCACATATCCAACACATTTGCCTATAAATTCCACGCTATATACAAATTATATAAAATATCCTTCCTTTTTTTGAGAAAAAGGAAGGATAAATATTGGAAATATTATTTAATTTTGCGTACTTCCTTAATGAATAAATTGGCCACTTTGCGGAATTTTGCTTCATAAGATTTGGGAGCTTCGCCGTAATTTTCACGGACATCTCCTGTTGTGGAGCAAATCATACTTTTATTGTTGTAAGATTTCTCACACAAATAATATTTTACACTGTTTGTTTTTTCCTCAAGGCAAAAATAGAGTATCTCCGCCAAAAGAGGAGTTTTTGGGGCAGGCATTTGCACCGTAACAAAATCAAAAATATAATCTTCTCCCGACCTTGCTCTATCCAGCGAAACTTTAAATTTTTCAGCAACGAAATTTTCGTTTTTCTCGCCGTATGCTAATTTCACAGTTTGTACAAAGAACTCACCCTCTTTATCCAATATCGCATTAAGCAAGTTTACTTTTGTACTTTTGAACAAACTGGGCAAAAGGTGTTGTTCAAACTCATATACGGCACGTTCGAATTTACTCATTTTATTTATCATCTTAACTCCTCCTTCATATTTATATTTCATTTTGTCTGCGATAGCAGCAGCTCCGATAACCTTTGCGTATCTCCTTTTAGATAAAGATACCCGAACAACGCCTCTAATCCGGTTGCCAAATTATAATCTGTTTTTGTTGCGTGTTTGGGAACAGTTGACGAATGAGCATTCTTTCCTCGCCTAAAAACGTTCGTTTCCTCCTCTGTGAGAACCGGCATCAGCTTTTTTGCAAACTCTGCCTGACGCTCGCACTTAACCAACTTGATTTTCTCATCATTCAGCACACCAACAGGACGATTTGCTTCGCACACAAGAATCTCTCTCACCATGAGGTCGTACACTGCATCGCCCACAAATGCAAGCGTAAGCGGACTGATCGTTCTTAAATCTACATCTGCATTAATAAGCCTCATATAAATCTCCAATCAATCCACAAAATCGAATTCAAGGTCATAAATAGAAACCGTATCGCCCTCTTTAACGCCTGCATCGTAAAGAGCATCTATTACACCCGTATTCAACAGCACTCTTTGAAAATATTGAAGTGACTCGTAATCGTCAAAATTAACCGAATTGATTATCTTAACAAGCCACTCGCCTTCTACAAAGAACACACCGTCATGATTTGTTATTGTGACTTCTTTCTTGTTGGATTTGCTTTCAGCAACAACAGGAACAGGGTCTGCCTCGAATCTTTTAACGGGCGGAAGTTTCGACAACTCCTCTCGTATGCAGTCCAAAAGCGGGTCTACCTCATATCTGATTGCCGCCATTATCGGAAAAAATTTGTATCCTTTATCTTCAACAAATTTTCTGAAATCTTCGATTTTCTCGTCATCATCGACCAAATCGCACTTATTTCCTGCTACTATCATGGGTCTTTCGGCGAGTTCGGGATTGAATTTTGCCAACTCTGCGTTGATTATCTCAAAATCCTCTTTTGGATCTCTGCCCTCACTGCCCGAAACATCTACGACATGAACAAGCATTCTGCATCTCTCAACATGACGCAAAAACTGATGCCCCAATCCGACACCTTCCCACGCACCTTCAATAAGTCCGGGAATATCTGCCATAACGCAAGACTCGCCTTCACCAAAGCGAACCACACCCAAAACCGGTGTTATTGTTGTGAAATGATAATCCGCAATTACAGGTTTAGCCTCACTTACTACCGAAACAAGCGTACTTTTGCCTACGTTCGGAAATCCCACCAAACCGACATCTGCCAAAAGTTTAAGCTCAAGCTGAACATCGAACGCTTCACCGGGCATACCCGGTTTAGCAAAACGGGGAGTCTGTCTTGTAGGCGTTGCAAAATGAGTATTGCCCCAACCGCCTTTTCCGCCTTTGGCTACAACAACGGGTTCATCGCCCGAAATATCGGCAAGCACTCTTCCTGTATCGATTTCTTTAATAATAGTACCTCTGGGAACTCTTATAACAAGGTCATCTGCTTTTTTGCCGTTGCATCTTCCGCCCCTGCCGTTTTCTCCTTTAGGAGCAGAATATTTTCTTTTATATCTGAAATCAGCGAGCGTGGAAAGATTGTCGTCAGCCTTAAAAACAATATTTCCGCCTTTTCCGCCGTCACCACCATCGGGGCCGCCCGATGCAACATATTTTTCTCGATGAAAGGCTACGGCACCATCTCCGCCGTCACCTGCTTTTATTCTGATTTTAGCATAATCTACAAATTCCGACATAAAAAATCTCACTTTCATAAAAAAAGGGGCGATGTTAGAACACTCGCCCCTCAAATCAGATACACAATTAATTATGTGCTTTAGTTACAAACATTCCGTTCGCTTTCAGAAATTACTGCGGATAAACCGAAACTTTCTTGCGGTCACGTCCAAGACGCTCGTAACGAACAATACCGTCAACTTTAGCAAAAAGCGAGTCATCGCCGCCCTTGCCTACGTTCTCACCGGGATGAATGTGTGTACCTCTCTGCTTGTAGAGAATATTTCCTGCCTTAACGAACTGACCGTCTGCTCTTTTTGCACCAAGACGCTTAGACTCGGAATCACGGCCGTTTTTGGTAGAACCCATACCCTTTTTATGAGCAAAAAGCTGTATATTTACCTGAATCATGGTTTACACCTCCGTATTTTTAACATTCATAAATTCGCTGTACTGCTTTTCCATTTCGAGAAAATGTATTCTCAATCCCAACAGAATCTTATCGCAAATCAAAATTTTGTCCTGCGGATTATCGTCATCAAGAATCAGTTCTGCTCTGCCGACATTGCTTTCGACATAAGCTTTGGCACATACAATATCGGTTATAGTATTTATAGACATAATCAACGCCGAACTAACGGCGGAACATACTATATCGCTTCCCTCATCGGCATAGCCCGAATGACCGCTGACTTTTACTCCGCAAATTTTGTCGATATTATCTGCCTTAACCAAAAACTCGATCTTTATCACAATAACATTGATTAATCAAGCGAAATGCTTGTTATTTCAACTTTTGTGTAAGGCTGACGATGACCGAGCTTTCTTTTCTCACCCTTTTTGGGCTTATAAGTAGAAACTGTGATTTTTTTGCCTTTGCCATTCTTAAGAACTTTGCCTACAACGCCTGCTTTGGAAACATAAGGATTACCTGTTACAAAATCGCCCTCTGTACCAACTGCAACGACATTGAAGTTAACTTCTTTTTGTGCTTCTGCGGAGTCAAGTTTTTCTACGAAGATAACGGAACCTTCTTCTACCTTATACTGCTTTCCGCCTGTTTCGATAATTGCGTACATTTTGCAGACACCTGCTCTTTCTTGTTTGGACTCGCTACCGACTGTGCAAATTCCCTTTTGTACGCTTGGGAACTGCCTTACGGGTGCAGAAATATTCCATCTGTCTTAGATGCCCGTGGTAAGCGGCATTTTCATTTT
Source organism: uncultured Ruminococcus sp. (assembly GCA_902767285.1). Classification (GTDB taxonomy): domain Bacteria; phylum Bacillota; class Clostridia; order Oscillospirales; family Acutalibacteraceae; genus RUG592. The sequence goes on along the minus strand of CACXHC010000152.1, from coordinate 3,139 downwards.
ACCACGAATCAAATACATTGTCAACATTTTTTAATATATTTTTTTGAGAATGGAACTCCTCAATATATGACTGAATCTTGGAATCACCGCCGTTTTGGGTATTCTTCGACGAATATTCGACAAAATGCGATATATTTTTTTCGTTGATAAAAACTCCGCACTCAAAAAGAGACTTAATCATATTTAAATCATTCTTATCAATAAAGAAATCAACAATACTGTAAATTCTTGTTTTTATGTAATTTTCCGCTTGGGGCTGGCGGGTATCAATATAAACTTTAGATGCAAACGTATAAACCACAAAACGATTTATATTAGTAACATACGTTTCATATATATCATCTATACTGAAATCCTCATATTTTTCATATTCCCTGTTCAACAGCATTAAAGCTATACTTGTTATATCGGACTTATCCCAATTACATTTTTGGCAATCGACTTTATATCCGAACAAATCAATATTTCTTAATGACGAACAGCCTGCGAAAGCGTAATTTTCCCATTTTGTAACGCTTTTCGGAATTGTTACATCTGTAAGCGAACGGCACTCATAAAAAGCCTTTTCTTTAATTTCCACAACGCTTTCGGGAATCGTTACGCTTTTTATGGAACTGCACCCCGAAAAAGCAAAAAGTCCAATACTTTTAACACTATTCGGAATAACCAAATTTTTAACAGAACGACAGCCAAAGAAAACCGCAGTATTTAAAACTTCTATTCCAACCGGAATATTTATATTCTCCAGCGAACCGCAGTTTCTGAAAGCGTCCGAACCTATTTCCTTAACATTTTGCGGAATATTTATATTTTTCATACTGTAACAGTCATCAAATGCAGAACTTCCGATTTTCTCAACACTTTCGGGAATATCAACGCTGACAAGTTCAGTGCAGCACTCAAACAACTTGCTTTTAATTTGAGTTATCCCTTCAGGAATCGAAATTTCTTTTAAGGATTTGCACCCACTGAAAACCTGTTCTTCCAAACATTTGACGCTTTTTGCAATCTTTATATTTATGAGCGACTCACAATTTGAAAAAGCATCTCTGCATATTTTCGTTACACCATCATGAATAGTGACTTTCCGCAGGGATCTGCACTCTGAAAAAGCAGACTCGCCTATTTCGACAACAGTTTCGGGAATAACGACACTCATCATCAACATACAGTTATGAAAAACAAAATCGGAAATTTTAGTTACGCCGTAAGGAACGACCACATTTTCTTCATCGCCATTATACTTAACAAGAACATTATTTCCGATTATAACAAACTCATCTTTTTGATTTTCAAGCCAAGGAGTACCTTTAAAAGCCGACAAGCCTATCTCGTTAACGTTCTTCGATATAACTATATTGCTAAGCGAGGTACAGCCGTAAAACGCACAATCGTCTATTTGCTCTACGGTATCAGCCATAACGACTCTCTCAAGAGATTTACATTTATAAAACGCATTGTTGCCTATTCGGGTAACACCTTCGGGAATGGTTACACTTTTGATAGAATCACAACGTTCAAAGGCATCTTTGGATATTTGCTTAATGCCTTGAGGTATAACCACGTCTGTTTTATTAGGCTGTTGTTCATATCTGACAAGAACATCGTCACGAATTTCAAAAGACAAAAATATAACCTCCTATCCAACCAAACAACAACTTACCTCTGCAAAAAAATATACAGAGGCAAGCACTAAAACAATTATTTATTCAATGACTCAACAATTTCTTTTGTATCTCTTGCAATAACCAGCTCTTCATTTGTGGGAATAACGAAAACTTCGATAGAAGAATCATCAGCCGAAATTTTACCGCTGTTGCCGTGAATCATCGCATTATTTCTTTCTATATCCACCTTAACGCCGAGGCATGAGAGATACTCGCAAATTTTTTGACGGAGAGCAACTTGATTTTCTCCCAAACCGGCAGTAAATACCATACCATCGCAGCCACCGAGAGCAACATAATAACCGCCTATAAACTTAGCTATCTCATAATGAAGGATCTCGTGTGCGAGGTGGGCTCTTGCGTTGCCTTCTGCCTCTGCCTTTGAAACATCTCTGTCATCGGAAGATACGCCCGAAACACCGAGCAATCCTGATTTTTTATTAAGCAAATCGCTCATCTGTGCCGGAGTAAGATTCTCTTTTTCCGCAATAAACGTTACAACTGAGGGATCGAGCGAACCTGTTCTGGAACCCATCATAAATCCATCAAGCGGAGTAAGGCCCATACTTGTATCTATAACCTTTCCGCCGTCAATAGCGGTAATTGAAGAACCGTTGCCGATATGACAAGTAATAAGTTTCAAATCCTTTATATCTTTGCCCATCATTTTAGCACATTCTCCGCTTACATAGCGGTGAGATGTACCGTGGAATCCGTAACGGCGAATCTGATATTTCTCATAATACTCATAAGGAATCGGATATATATAAGCTTTTTCGGGCATAGTGGAGTGGAACGCCGTATCAAAAACAACGACCTGAGGCAAAGCCTCGCCGAAAACTTCAACACATGCTCTGAGAGCCTGAACATGACCTTTATTGTGGAGCGGTGCAAGCGGAATAAGGCTTTCGATACCCTTTATAACTTCCTCATCAACAAGAACGGATTTACTGAAGATAGCTCCGCCCTGCACAATTCTGTGACCGATAGCCGAAACTTCTTCCAAATTTTCGATTACACCGTACTCAGAATCGGTAAGAGCATTTTTGACCTCCATAAAAGCGGCTCTGTGGTCAGGCAGAACGACATCTTTCTTAAACTCTTTGCCATCTGCATTTTTATAACCGACTATACCATCTATGCCGATTCTTTCGCAGTTGCCTTTTGCAAGAACTTTCTCATTTTCCATATCAATAAGTTGAAATTTCAATGATGAACTTCCCGCATTAATTACTAATATTTTCATTTTACTTTTCGTCCTTTCTTTTTTGGATTTCGATTGCCTTTATAAGACACTTTCACGCTAATTATTCTATCACACACATAATAAAATGTCAACTTTCTACAACATATTTTAACTGTCGAATTTTTAGGAAAAGATTTCTTGCTTATTTTCTCTTCTTTTTTTTGAAAAAAAAGAAGCAAAAAAAACTTTTACTATATAAATTTTATGTGTTTCAACAAACATTCTA
>CACXHC010000151.1 GCA_902767285.1 uncultured Ruminococcus sp. | reverse complement strand
TAATTTGTTTTTGTTTAAATGTAGGGAAGATTTCAGTTTTATAGCTTCTTAGCAATTTCTTCATCTCCCTTAATTTCATTTTTGTATTTTCTCAGCCAATATGTCTTTTGGGGTTCGACAAGCTTTCAATATGCCCTCTCCGTCCCATCTCTGTAATGTTTTGACTGAAACACCTATAATTTCCGCAAATTCTTTAGGTTTATAATTACTCATAAGCTCGCTTCCTTATGAGTATATTACACCATATTTAAACACTTCGTTGATTATATCATAAACAAAAAAGATTTTCAACCATTATATTATCAACAAACAGTGATTATTCGGCAAAAAAAAGGGGTTGCAATTAGTAAAAAAATAAAGTATGATATAATTAAATGTATTCTGAAAAAAGTCCTTTTAATTAGTGAGAGAAACTGCAGATTTTTACGTCTAATAAGTGAAAATACTACTGCAGAGTATTTTTGCCACGGAGGTCATATAGCATGGATAAAGGCGGGGCCGCCTACGGTCGTTTTCTTGACGGTGACAACAGCGGAATAGAGGAGATAATAGCAGATTATAAAGATACTCTTATACTATATCTTGTTCAATTTTGCGGAAATCTTACCGCCGCCGAGGATCTTATGGAAGATGTCTTTGTAAAACTGGTTGTCGATAAACCGAAATTCAAGCAAAAAAGCTCGTTTAAAACATGGCTTTTTGCCATAGCCGCAAATACGGCAAAGGATTATTTGAGAAAAAGCAAAAGAAAATCTTTTGTTCCGATAGAGGATTTGGAAAATGTCGGTGCAGAAGAAGATCTTCTAAGCGAGCATTTCAAAAATGAACAAAAAATTCTTATTCACAAATGTATGGATAAACTCAATCCCGAATACAAGCAAGTTTTATATTTGTCTTTTTTTGAAGATTTCAGTAATGCCGAAATTGCAGGCATAATGAAAAAATCTACCCGACAAGTCGAAAATTTGCTGTACAGAGCAAAACAGTCACTAAAATCAAAAATGGAGGAGGAAGGCTTTAATTATGAAAACTAATGAAGAAGTCGTTGCTGCCGTTTTTGAAAAAAGTAAAATAGTTGTACAAAAACGAAAGGAACAGCGAAAAAAGATAATATCCGCATCGTCAACGCTTGGTGCCGTAATTATAATAACGGTAGTTGCGTTTATCGGAAAATCCCTTTTTATAAAAGATATCGTACCTCCTGTTTCATCGGTCACCTCTGTTATATCTGATTCGTCATCTTCTTCGTCTGATTTAACAGACACTGATTCCAACCCAGTTTCCGATACGGAAATTTCTGTATCTAAATCCGAAAACACTTCTCATCAATCGGAAAGCGAAAAATCAACCGATTCTCAAACAGCATCTTCGCAAAAAGAATCGTCATCTAAAGCAGAGGAGAAGTCATCGAAAAAAGAGGTGTCGTCATCTAATAATAAAACAAGTTCCTTATCTTCAGGGCAGAATCATGTAACAACTACCATAACTACTCACGAAGCCCACGAAGATGGTTCAGACAGTGCAAGTTCAAAAACAATGAGTTCAAAAACGACAAGTTCTAAAATAACGAGTTCTAAAACAACGAGTTCTAAAACAACAAGTTCAAAAACGACAAGTTCGCAGCCCGATAGCAATATCGACAGCGACTATTCACACACCAACAGCGAAACAATAATAACTACCGATTCGGAAACAACTTCGGATATAGATTCTCCAACATCTGATATTGATGTTCCCAATCGACCTGACAACCCCATTAACGACACCGATGAGGAAACGGTAGATTCGGATTCAAGCGATGCCAAATCTTTCTACAACGTCTTTTACGAAAACAGCGATTACAAAAACAATGCCACCGACCTTGTTACTTCTGCCGATAGAGTTATTATCGGTTATGTTCAAAATATAGATTTTATATCAATGGACAGCGGGTACGAATTTTTGAAAAATTATATAATAGGCCCCGATATTGATCAAGATGAAAACAGAGAAAACCCCTACGGAGATGTTGTTGCGGTTTATACAATTTCTATTGAACAAGAATTAACTCCTTCATCTAATCAAGAAGTGCCAAGCAACGAACAAATAACAGTTTTCGCATACGGAGGAAGCCGAAACACTCACTATTTCGAGCAGAGCTGGGCTGTGGGAAACGCCGAAATGATTCCTGTTGTGGAAAATATGAACGAAATTTTTGAAAACAACAGCTATATTTTCCTTATATCCGAAATAGACGGATTAAACACTTTAACTAATTATGACCAGAATATATACAGTCTGAATGGCTCCGAACCACAAATTGAAACCAAAATAACTGCTCAAGATATTATTACTGCTTGTGCTAAATAAAGCGAAAAAGCGAAAAAACGAAAAACTGCTCCACAAAATCAGATTTGCGGAGCAGTTTTCAATTTTCATAAATCAGTATATATCAAGTTCGTTGGCTGTCATGCTTTCGTAAGTTTCACGCTTTACAGCAACGAAATCACAACCATTTTTGAGCATAACTATCGCCGGTTTAGGCACTTTGTTATAATGACTTGCCATAGAGTAGTTATACGCTCCCGTAGTGAGTACAGCTATAATATCATGACGCTGTGGCTTTGGCATGAGAACATCTTCCTGAATAATATCACCACTTTCACAGCATCTTCCGGCGATTGTGCATTTATAATCTGATGGTTCGTTCATTCTGTTTGCGAGAAGAACGGTATATGGCGACTGATATAATGTATAGCGTGGGTTGTCGGTCATACCGCCGTCAATCGAGATATAATTCTTAAGTCCCGTTATCTCTTTGAGATACCCTGCTGTATAAAGTGTCATTCCGGCATCGGCAACGATACTTCTGCCCGGTTCCATCAATATTTGAGGAAGTTTTACGGAATATTCATTACAAAGCGACTTAACTATTTCCGAAATTACTTTTATGTTGGCATCGTAATCGATTTCCGGGTCATCTTCTGTGTAGCGTACAGCCATTCCGCCGCCGAGATTCAGTTGACTCGCCTCGTATCCGAACAATTTCTTTACATCGGCGATAAATTTAATCATGATCTTAGCCGCATCGCAGAAGGGGTCGCACTCGAAAATCTGAGAGCCAATATGACAATGAAAACCCGTAAGTTCGATATTCTCAAGTTTCAGAACACCTTCGACAAGTTCATAAGCCTGATTTGTTTCGATAGCTACACCAAATTTCGAGTCAACACTTCCGGTAGATATTTTTTTGTGCGTGTGGGGGTCTATACCGGGAGTAATTCTGAGAAGAACTTTTTGCTTTTTGCCCAAATTTCCGGCAATCTCGTTAACAGCCGAAACTTCTTCCACGCTGTCGCACACAAAATGGCCTACTCCGTGATTTATTGCAAACTCTATTTCGTCATCTGTTTTGGAATTGCCGTGAAAATATGCTTTTTCGAGAGGAAATCCCGCTTGAGCCGCTGTAAAAATCTCGCCGGCAGAAACACAGTCTATACCTATATTCTCGCTTGAGGCAATTTTATATATATATTTGAACGAAAGTGCCTTGCTTGCATAAAGAGGCATTGAATCTTCCGTAAAATATTTTTTCATAGCTTCTCGATATATCGTGCATTTTTCCCTTATTCTGTCCTCGTCAAGAAGCATAAGCGGAGTGCCGTATTTTTGTGCAAGCTCCGTTACATCACGTCCGGCAAAGGTCAAGTGTCCGTTGTTGTTAACGGCAAGATTTTTACATATCATAATAATTACATCCCTTCACAGCATTCAATTTACTGTTAATCTCTCATGTTTTTATGATTCCATGGTTCGTAATCGTTGAAATCTTCTTTTTTGTTTTCGGGCATATCGTATTCGCTGTTGCGGAACATTCCACGTCCTGCCGAATATCCTTCACCCGTCTTTTTGTAAACGCCTATCATTACTATTACGATCAGTATGATAAGCATACCTATCCAAAACATAAAATTCACCCAACAAAATTATACGTTGATGCCAACTTTTCTCATTTCGTTATAAAGTGCCTCGGCGTGAGCCTCTTCCATGGGAGTAAGGGGCATTCTTACATAATTTTCACAGAATCCCATTTTTGACATAGCAGCTTTTGCCGGAATCGGGTTGACCTCCGAGAAAAGTGCATTTATCAAAGGAAGATATTTCAATTGCATTTGAGTAGCTGATTTGGAATCGCCGTCCAAATATTTGTGAACCATCTCGCTTGTTTCTTTCGGAAGAAGATTCGAAAGCACCGAAATAACTCCTATTCCGCCAATTGAAAGAATCGGGAGTGTTTGTTCATCGTTTCCGCTGTAAAAATCGAGATTTTCACCGCATTCGTATATCTCGGAAATGCACTGAGAAAGATTTCCGCTTGCTTCTTTTACAGCGGCGATTCTCGGGTGAGTCATCAGCTTTTTGAAAGCCTCGACACCGATATTAACGCCAGTTCTGGAAGGAATATTGTAGAGAATGAGCGGTTTTGTAGATGCGTCTGCAATTGCCGTGAACATTTTCACAAGACCGTTTTGTGTAGCTTTGTTGTAATAAGGCGTAACTACAAGACACGCATCAGCACCAACCGAGCAAGCGTATTTTGTAAGCTCGATTGCGTATGCGGTATCGTTTCCGCCTGTTCCTGCTATCATGGGAACTCTGCCGGCGATACGCTCTGCGGCAAATCTGAGTGTTTCTCTGTGTTCAGCGTCCGAAAGAGTCGATGCTTCGCCTGTTGTTCCGCAAATAACAAGAGCGTCTATTCCCTGCTCTATCTGCCAATCGATGAGCTTGCCGAAATTCTCGTAATCAACTCCGTTTTCATTAAGCGGTGTAATCAGAGCTGTAGCGGCACCGGTAAAAATAGTATTTTTTGACATAATAAAACTCTCCTTTTTAATTAATTTTTTGCAACAAAAAAAGCCGATGTGCATCGGCTATCAAAATCAATCAAAACAACGTGTATAAATAAAAAATATAATACACCTAAACTGTTTGTCATAATCAAGATAGCTCTCCGCATTTGCGACAGTAGCACGGATATTCTCCGTACTCCCAAGACCGAACACGCCTGAACGATCTTTCGGCGGCAGTTCCTTTCAACTCGCCCGAAGTTTGCGAAACCGTAAAGCGAATCTACTATTAACAACCGCACCTCTATCTATAAATACTATATTGGAATCATAATACCATTAAAATTAATAGTTGTCAATACTTTATTTGAGATTTTATTTAAAATATCTGCCGAAATCTATTTATATATTATGAGATTTCGGCAGATATGTTCTTTATTTTTCAAGATTACTTTCAACAAATTTAGAAAACTGAGGTGTTTTGAACAAGACAACTGCACCTATCATTGTAAAAATAAGTTCGGGGAGCATATAGGAGCCGTTGTATGCAAGCGAATAAAGCCAAGGATTGCTCCAGTCTTCGGGCATCCATATATCAAATATTATTGCTCCTGAAAGAAGATGACAAGCAAATCTTGCAACAACAGCCAAAAATACGCCGATACATATTCCTACGGTGCCTTTTTTACGGAACATTCCGGCAAATCCCAATACGGAATACGCAAGTATGTAATCAAGAATTATACAGCCTACGAGTGCGAGCGGTGAAAGTCCCCAGCCGAAAACGCCCTCGGCAATTCCAAATCCGAACTGGATAAACGAGTATATGAGCGATGCCAATGTTCCCCAGCCTAAGCCGTATTCAATAGATATGAGCGTTATCGGAAGCATTGAAAGAAGGGTTATGGAACCGCCCAACGGCAACTGATACACTTTTATCAAGCTAAGTACAGTTGCCATGCCAATAAGAACTGCGGTAAGAGCAAGTCTTTTAATGTTTGTTTTCTTTTCTGATTTGACCGTTTGTTTTTCTGACATTTCAAAAAAATCCTTTCACAATAAAAATGTCAAACAAAAAAAGAGCATTACAAATAATGCTCCCGTGTTACCAAATATATGATTCCTACGGCGGCATTATCCGCATCAGGTCTACGGGTCGAGATTTCGAATCTCCTCTCAGCCTGTTTACAAGCTCCCCTTTGTTTGCAGATATGATTATATCACTGCATCAAAAAAATGTCAATAACGATATTTCTGTTTTTTTTAAAAGCATAATATAAAAGGTTGCATTTTTAAAAAAAATGTGGTAGAATCTTTATTGTCGATAAAAAAATAAAATGAAAGGGCTGTAACATTATGTCAGGACATTCCAAATGGAGTACCATTAAGAATAAAAAGGCTAAAAACGATGGTGCAAGAGCGAAAATATTTACAAAAATCGGCAGAGAACTTATTGTTGCTATTAAAGAGGGCGGAAGTGCCGACCCCAATGTTAACTCACGTTTGAAAGATTGTATCGCTAAGGCAAAGGCTAATAACGTTCCTAATGATAATATCGAGCGTATCATAAAGAAAGCCGCAAGCGGTAACGATGCCTCAAAATACGAAGCTATTACTTATGAGGGCTACGGCCCCGGTGGAATCGCCGTTATTGTCGAAGCTCTTACGGACAACAGAAACAGAACTGCCGGCGATATTCGTCACGCCTTTGATAAATTCGGAGGAAATCTCGGCACACAGGGCTGTGTATCGTTTATGTTCGAGAAGAAGGGTGTCCTCATTACCGAGAGCGAAGATCTTGACGAAGAAAAAGTTATGGAAGATGCTCTTGAATGTGGTGCGTCTGACTTCAAAGCTGAAGAGGACGTGTTTGAAATATACACCGAACCCGAAGATTTCAGCAGTGTAAACGAAGCTCTTACAAATCTCGGTTATACGTTTATTGAGGCAGAAGTTGAAATGGTGCCGTCAAACTACACAAAACTCACTGATGACGAACAAATCGAAAAAATGCAGAGAATGCTTGACGTTCTTGAGGATAATGACGATGTTCAGAACGTGTGGCACAACTGGGAATATGATGCTCCCGAAGATGAAGATTAATTAATAAAAAAAATTACCGCCGAATATTTCGCTTGCGAATATTCGGCGGATTTTTGTTTTTGTTTAAGATTTAATTGAAATATATTATTTACGCTTGTTACGCTTGTCATAGCCGCCACGTCTGTCGCCGTAACGTCTTGAATCGCTAACATCGTTTTCGGGAACAAGTCCTTCTATCTCGATAAGAGCATCTCGTCTTGAAAGATTGAGTCTTCCCTTATCATCGATTTCGGAAACTTTTACCATTATGTAATCGCCCTCAGATACAACATCAGTAACGTGTTCTGTGCGTTTTACATCAAGTTTGGAAACATGGCAAAGACCCTCAACACCGGGAGCAATCTCAACAAATGCACCGAAATCCATGATTCTTGTAACTCTGCCATTATAAACTGCACCTATCTCGGGGCCTTCTGCGATAAGCTCGATAACAGCCAAAGCACCTTTACATTTATCCGAATCTGTACCGCTGACAAATACGTTTCCGACTGTGCCGTTTTCTTCGATGTCAACTTTAACTTCAAACTGAGCCTGAATTTCTTTGATTACCTTTCCGCTCTTGCCGATAACTTCGCTTATCTTATCAGCCGGAATTGTTGTTGTAAACATCTTGGGAGCATATTTCGAAAGCTCTTTTCTCGGCTCGGGAATAGCTTTGAGCAAAACTTCATCAATAATATAATTTCTTGCGATATGTGTTTTATAGAGTGCCTCTTTTACCATATCGGGAGTAAGTCCGCTGATTTTAAGATCCATTTGGATAGCGGTTATTCCTTCTTTTGTTCCTGCTACTTTGAAATCCATATCGCCGAAGAAATCTTCGAGTCCCTGAATATCTACCATAGTCATCCAGCGGTCGCCCTCGGTGATAAGTCCGCAGGAAATACCGGCAACGGGTGCTTTTATCGGAACGCCTGCGTCCATGAGCGAAAGTGTCGAACCGCATACAGATCCCTGAGATGTAGATCCGTTGGAGGATACAACTTCACTTACAAGTCTAATGGCATACGGGAACTCCTCTACGGAAGGAATAACAGGAACCAAGGCTCTTTCTGCCAATGCTCCGTGACCTATTTCACGTCTGCCGGGGCCACGGGAAGGCTTAGTTTCGCCTACCGAGTAGCTCGGGAAATTGTAGTGATGTATATATCTCTTCTCTTCTTCGTCATCTATACCGTCAAGAAGTTGTTTGTCGGATACAGGGCCGAGAGTTGTTATTGTGAGAACCTGAGTTTGACCTCTGGTAAAAAGTCCCGAACCGTGTACACGGGGAAGAATACCAACTTCAGACGCAAGCGGTCTTATATCGTCCATGCCTCTGCCGTCAACTCTCTTCTGCTCGTCAAGAAGCCAGCGGCGTACAATTACTTTTTGTGTTTTGTAAAGGCACTCGTCAATTTTGAGTTCGATGTTGGGAACGTCTGCATATATCTCCTCAAATTTTTCATGAACAGCGTCATAAATGGGCTTGAGTCTTTCATCACGAACGGTCTTGTCATCTGTATCGAGAGCAGCTTTTACATCTTCCTCACAGAAAGATTTGATTGCCTCGAACATATCGTGGTCAGGCTCGTTGCTCGGATAAGTAAACTTAGGTTTGCCTATTTCGGCTTGAATTCCCTTTATAAATTCGATAACT
>CACXHC010000150.1 GCA_902767285.1 uncultured Ruminococcus sp. | reverse complement strand
TAATAGCAGACGGCGAAGAAATAAAACTGACCGCTAAAGAATATTCAATTCTGAAAGTGCTTATCGAAAATAAAGGAAAAATAATCAGCCGTGAAAGATTAATGGATATAGTATGGGGATACAACAGCGGTACAGATGAACGTGTACTCGATACACATATGAGAAATTTGAGAAAAGCATTGGGATCAAACGGAAAACTTATAAAAACCGTTGTTCGCAGAGGATACAAAATAGGTGACTAAGTATGGAAAAGCGACTCAAACAACAACGAAACAGGCTTTTTTTGAGAGTCACGCTTATTTTATCAGCGGTATTTATTGCAGTATCGTTGGCATATAGTTTTGTTTGTCTTTACAATGAAAAAATCAAGATACAAAATCGGGCAACAGAGAATTTGGCATATACCGAAACGCAAATGGCAAAAGAAATTCCGAATTTTACGGATTATATGTATTATATTGTGAATCTGCTCTATTTTGAAAGTAATGAAGAAGCTAAATCTCAAAATATGGAATATCTCATATCTTACGAGATCACGCAAAGCGACCCCAAAAGTCAAATAGTCGTTACAGACCAAAAAAGACACGAGGTTGTAATAAATACCGCTTCAAAAACGGCTGTAAAATACGGTTTAAAAATAAATGCCGAAACTTCGCCAACTTGCTACGGACTTATCGACTATAATGTTATTCGCAGTTCTCTTACAGATGAGCAGTATAAAAAAATATCGGAATTGCTTTCGTCACAGCGTTCGGACGGAAAATCCTATGAGCTTATATGCACAAAATTTCAGATATACTATTCCGATTTCATTCCGACAGAAATTCAGATAGCACTTGTTGACCCAACAAAATCATGGTTCATGTATGACGAGATAATAGAAACTATCGAGCTTAAAAGCAACATCATACCGGATTTGGAAATACAATCTTGCAACGATATGCGAAGAAACATTATTCCAAAGGATTTTTTTATTGACAAAGTGTATGGTCAAGACTATATTGGCTCTATGACTAAAGAACAGAAAAAAAAGACCTCTCAAGTAATTTCAACAGGCTTATTTGAGTATATTTTTTATACAACAGGTTATATTCATTTTGAAAGTTCTTCTGAAGTATTTACATATACGATTCAGTATGCACAAAAAGTCAATCTTATGAATAAATGCAAAGTAAAATTGGCAGTCGGAATTTTGGTTATTTTCGTATTCTTTTTGACAATAACGTTTATTTTGTGCTTGATGGTATGGAAGCTCGCCAAAATACAGGTGCTGCAAGAACAAAAACGAAGTGATATTACAAATGCACTTGCTCACGATATAAAAACGCCTCTCTTTGTAATAAGCGGATATGCTTACAGCCTGAAAGAAAATATAGATGCAGGTGAGCGTGATAAATATCTTGACAAAATAATCGAGCAAACCGACACAATAAATGACCTTGTTCATAAAATGCTCAATCTCAGCAAACTTGATTCTTACAACGTAAATTTAAACTGCACGGATTTTGATTTGTTTGATTTGGTCAACAGCATAAAAGAGAATATAGTATTTTTACCCGACAACAAAAAAATCTCCATTACTCATATTGGAGATAATACGGTAAACGCCGATAAAGATTTAATAAAAACTGCAATTCAAAATCTCATGGATAATGCCGTGTTGTATTCACTTCCAAACAGCGAAATTACAATCGATATTTCAGATAAAATTTTGACAATAACAAATCAAAGCGAACATTTGACAAAAAGCGAACTCAAGCAAATATGGCAACCGTATGTCCGCAAAGACAAAAGCCGTCACCAAAAAGGCAACGGCTTGGGGCTTTCCATAGTAAAATCCATATTTGATCTGCACTCAATAAAATACGGCATGAGTATGGAAAATGAATTTTTAGTTTGTAAAATCGAATTTTAACAAAAAGGCACATGACCACGAATCTTCGTTTTAGGTTATGTGCCTTTCTATTGGATTTTTTAATTGAATGAAGATTTAATTGCCTGAACTACGGAATAAACCGTATCGAACAATTTTGTTACAACCAAGCCGGCGGAGGAGTTGCCCGAAATTCTGTAATTAACGTTGAAGAACATCGCAACAAGAGCAACAAACAAAACTGAACTGAAACTGCAAACAAGAGCAAGTATAAAAACTACAATCGGAATACTGCCAACACGATTTCCATTGTGAACGATTTCAAGTGAAGTTTTGAAAATAACATCACTTATTTTCTTCGCAGTACCGTTTACATCGAACGAATTATTATTGGGATTTGCGTTGGGGTTATAATAAGCATTCTGTTGAGCATTATAAGCATTAGCGTTTCTCTGAGCAGTGGAGCCGTATGTACGCTCCGCATAAATCATAGCATCTAAAAGATCGCCGCCGCTTTTCTCGTAAGCATCTTGAGCCTGTTCTCTTGTAACGCCTGTTTTTTCCATAACTTTGAGGAGAAAATCCTCATTACCTTTTGAAGTATTGATCATAATATTCACCTTCCAAACTTTCTCCCGATTATTATTCGGGTTTATCTTCGTTGTTGTCCGAAGATTCGGCTTTTTTTTCGTCAGTTTGATTTTCAGCCGTCTTTTCGTTTTTTTCGTTTTCTTCTGTACCTACGGATTTATTGAGATTAACCGAAGGACATTTTTTCAAATCAACCGGAATTGCGGGTTCGTTCGGTCTTTGATAATTGTTTATCGGCGGAACGGGAGGAACAGGGGGAGCCGGCGGTGCGGGCGGAACAGGGTAATTCGGCTGTTTGAACGGAGTTTCGGGAAGATTGCCTACGGAATATTTGCAGTCAAAAGCGAGTCCCAAAACCATTATAGGAATTATTACCAGCCAAAAAGCGAACATCGCTATTAAATAAATCATAAAGGGCATATTGAAAATAACGTTTCCGTTTCTGATAACAATGAATTTTGTTCCGAAGATTGCGTTTACGATTTTTTCAATAGCTCGTGCCAGCTTGTCCACAAAACCGTTAACCGAGTGTTCGAGTGATTTCAAAGACTCCTGATAATTTGGGTTGGGATACTGCGTACCATAGTTCGGAGCCTGTTTGAACGGCGGCGGGGGAGGAGGAGGGGGAACATTCGCACCGGGATTCGGGAAATTTTTGTACGGTGGAACATGATGTTCTCCCTGAAAACCCGAGTACGGGGGCGGCGGTGCAGGCGGAATAAATCCTCCGTAAGGTTTGCCGGGATTATTCGAAAATTGCGGTTTCGGGTTTGGTTTCGGAGCCGGAGCATTGCTCATATAGCAAGCAGGGCCGGAGCCGGGCATTTCACTGCGATGTCTTTCAAGATATATAGCAGCGTCCAAAATATCCCAATTAGAATTTTCAAGAGCAATTTTAGCTTGTTCAAGCGATACATTTGCTTTTGAGCTGAGCGTTTCAACCATTTCATAGCTTTTCATAAAAATACCTCCTTGATTTTTTGATTTTTAATACCTTCCAAAATTTATCCTAACAGTATGTCCCGAGCTGATATTCAACTCACGACATCTCTCATCACTGTGATTATATGATACACCATCTAAATTAAATAAAAATTTATTAAAGATTAAAATAACATTAAAAAAATAATTTTTGTAATCGATAAGTATCTAAAATAACAAAAGGGATATTTCGAAAATTGCACAAAAATTACTATATAATATAATATATAATATTGCATTTTTCTCCACAATGTTGTATAATGTGCGTGTAAGGGGGATTTGGTATGTCAAAAAGAATCGTGTGTCCAAAATGCAGTGCGGTGATGATATGGAATGAACAAGATTCCGTAACACAATGCACAATGTGCGGTACAAAATATAAAATGCACCCTAAAAGCAGAATGTCACCTGTACTAATGCCACCTGTCGGCAGAGGTCAAGTAGATTATCTGACAGTAACAACCGACAGAATCACCAAAAACAGACCGCTTATAAAAAGTTATATTCCCAAAAATTGGAAAGCCGAATGTAATTTTCTTTACGAACGAACCGATATGGTAAGCAATCCGCTTGTTCCTGCCATAGTGTACACTTCGCCCGATAATTCCGCAAAAATATTTTATGCCGGACAGTGTTTCTACAAGCATATTGAATCGACTCCGCAAAATTCTTATTTAGAAGGTGTTGTGGAAGATTACAGGGTCAACCGCTCTAATCCGTCTTTTTTGAGATTGAGGTCATATATGCCGGCGAGAGTTTACTGTGATTTTCTTGCTAAAAGCACCGGAGCAAATAATCTTTCTGTTAAAAGCGAAAAAACATCTGATAATGCTGAACTCGCAAGACAAAAACAAATAGTCGCAAAATTCGCATCAAACGGATTTTACAATGTTTCGCCCGAATGGATAAGCCGAACTTACAGCGGAGTTGACGGAATAGGACAAAATCTTGTTGTCACCGCCGAAACCCGTGTTATATCAATGTCAAAAACAAAGGCTGTTTCCAATCTTCAAATGACACCTTCTTTCGGAATGTTCGGAATGCGTATGGTTCCCGGAATGGTTCAACAGCAAATTGAGGAGTATTTTTGGGTTACTCAGTATGAACTCACGCTTTTATGTTTGGAATCTGTATACAAAAATGCTATTGAAGAATTTAACAAAATAAATGTTTCTTTAGATTTTCTGCCGGGAATGGAGCAAACTATGGCGGAGGCAATCGCTATGGCACAGAACGCAATTGCCGGAATCGCTCAAAACGAGACAGCTTCAATGGATAGAAGTTCCCGTATAATAGCCGAAACAAATGCTTATACCTCAAACATACAGCACCAAATGATTGCTGATAATGCGGCTTCTCACAACAGAGTTGCCAATCTTCAATCCGAAATGATACGAGGCGTTAATACTTATTACACAAACACCGGAGGAGTTGCCGAGGTTTCAACACAGTATGATCATGTTTATCAAAATATTCATAATCCCGATGTATTTGCTGTACAGCAAGGCGATTCTTTCGAATTTGGTGTTGATTTTGAAGAACTGCCAAAAACCAACGGCGATTATTAATCAAAATTAAGTTAAAAATAAAACAACTCCACAAAAAAGCCAATTTAAATTATCAAATTTTTAACGATTGTGCATTTTACATCATTATAATTTATAAATTTTTAATTAAAAAAAATAATTTTGAAAATGTTTTTTTATTGCTATTTTAGATTTTAGATTTAAGATGATATAATAGAGTAGAAATTTTATAATTTTGAAAATATACATTTTGCAGTGGATTTTTTCAAATCGTCTCGCCAAAAAGAGGTGGTATTAATATGAAGGCATTTTATAAACGAGTCATTACTGTTTTTGCAGCTATTGCGACAGTTTTGTCTTGCGGAATATATGCGTTTGCCGAGCCGGACGACAATACGCAAATCACAAATAAAAATTTGATAGTCGGAGTAGCTACCGATAGATGTCCGGTTTTTTATAAAGATCCAAAATCTCACGAGATAGTCGGAATAGGTGTCGATCTTTTTCGTTTTTCGGCTGAAAAAGCAGGATTTACTGTCACTTTTCAGCAAATAGAAGAAGAATCCCTGAAAGATGCCATCGACAACGAGAACTACGATATAATTTTACCGGTTGCCGGTGCGATTTTCAGTACACAAGGCAAACCCACGGTTGCTTCAGAAAGCTTATTTCAAATGCCGTTTACGCTTGTAACAGCCCCCAAGCTGATTTCATCGGACAGCAATTTAAATATTAATGATCTTCATGTGGGAATGTTAAAATCGTTCAAAGGCGTTTCGGAAACAGTAAAACAAACGTACCCCGGAATGGAGTTAACTTTTTATGATGATATAGACGAAGCCGTAAAAGCACTTCGAGCAGGCAAGGTCGAGGCACTTTTGAGTAATTCGTATGTATGGAGTTATTTTCTGCAAAAGCCGTCATACAATGACCTTATTGTACATACATCGGCGGTGTTTACGGTGGACTTCCGTGCAGGTGCTGTCGATAATCCCGAAAACCGTGCGATAATCAATCAGCTTAACAGCGGAATAGCCGATATGAATGATACCTACCGCCAAGCGGTTATTTTGGACTACACTTCACGCAGGCTTTACTATTACAGCTGGAACGAATATTTATATAAATATTCGTT
>CACXHC010000149.1 GCA_902767285.1 uncultured Ruminococcus sp. | reverse complement strand
ACCTGCAGCGGTTTCGGCAGTTCAAAACAGTGCAATTTCACTCCAAAAACAAGACAATCAGCCCAATAATATGACAGAAAAAATAACAGCCATTACCGGCCTTATGCAGCAAGGAATACTGACAGCCGACGAGTTTTCAAGAATTGTTCAGGTTTTGAGCAATCCGCAGGCTAATCCGGCTACAGTCGATCCGAAGAAATCTCCGCTTGAAAAGAGATATGATGAGTGCTTTGAACAGCACATTATAAATGTCTTTAAGAGTCCGGCTTCTTGTAAGTGGCCGCCATTGAAGGAATCAATGATAAAGGAAGACACTATAAAGATTATGGAAGGTTGGTCTCTTAAGAATAAAAGAGTCCGATATATTGAAACATATATTGATGCTGCAAATTCATATGGTGCTATGCTTCGCAAAAATATTTTGATTATTATTGATCGTGACGGAAAACCTCAAATGGTTGTCGAGAAAGAAAACGGAACATTAATAGAAGGATATTGGAAACCGATGACAGGAGTTGTACTGTAATGAAAAATAAGAATTGTCCTAAATGCGGAAACCCTGTAGATTCTCATAGTATGATCTGTATGAACTGCGGTGCCGATCTTAAACCATCTTCTTACACCGACTCAGTAGAAGACATTAAAGAAAACCATCCCAAACAAGAAGCTAAAGCTGCTTCGGAAGCTGTGGTTTTTCATTCGCTCGGAACGGCTTTGATTACGATAGGAATTTTTTGTGACGTGATTTGCATGATGTTAGTTGGAAGTGGAACGTTTGAAGAATATAAAATCTTCGCTGTCGGAGGAACTATTTGTTTTCTGATTGGTTTGTTTCTTAGATTTGGTGTATAGCTTCACAATTAAGGCAATGCCGCACAAGAAATTCAACGCTTTGCGGCACACTTCGGTAACGCTTTCTCTGATAAGTGGCGTTGATATAAAGACGGTTGGTGAAAGGCTCGGTCATAGCCAAATGAAAACGACTAACCGCTATCTGCACGCCATTGAAGAAGCCGACAGACGCTCCGCAGATGTGCTCGGCGGTATTGTTCTGACCTTGCAGGCAGAGAACAGAAAGAAACATCAGGAAGTGTCATAACGCAAAACAGCACCTTGTATCGATTATGGTACAGGGTGCTTTGTCGTATTATGGGTAGTTTTCAATCGGGATTTACTGTGCTTACAAACGGAATCAAATCACAAACAGAAAACCACTCAATCAAGCTGTTTATCACTCATTGTTATTTCAAAATTCTCGATTGCATCACACAAGCTTCGGTGACGTATAATAAATTGTATAATCGGGTACTTGTTTTTTGTGATGACAACGTAACTGCCCGACAAAATGTGTATCCGTATATTGCGGAATGCCACCCTCGGCGAGCGGATGAGCGTATAGCCTGCGTGAGTTTTTTCAAATTCGTGAGTCAAGTGCAGATGATCTCGGTACTCCTCGAAAGTGTACGGCAGCTCATCGGAGTAAAACATTCCCGCTAAAGAAAGCGACATCGGGCAGCATAAAAACTCCTTCTCGTCAAGCTCGGGCAACTCATCGGTGATGGGACTGTGATGCAATATTTTTTCTGTGTTGATTCGCTGACGGTTCACATACTGAGTGATCTGAAGCTGATTGACCTGCGGAACTTTGCAGCGATTCATTATTTTTTGCAACAGCTCGTCCGAGAGCGTGTATATGGGCGGTACGGAAAGTATCTGCCTACGATGTCCTGTATGCTCGCTTTCTCTGTCCTCGAATCTGCGAAACGCCGCCGCCGAATCCTCACGGTATATCTCCATAAGAGGCGACGCTTTCCCGAAAAGCTCCTTTGCTCTTTTGCGACAGTAGGCAACCTCTCGTTTATCGGTTTCCAAATCATAGCGGCCGTCTTGATGAAAGCCTGTAACACATTCTCCTCTCAGTGCCGAATGCTCGGCGGAGTAGAGCAGATGTCGGTATATCCCGCTATGCACAGACTTGAAATAATACGGACTTACCTGCCCTGTCATATAAAGCGGTATCCAGCCCTCAAGTCCGTACATCATTTCTTCGAACGGTCGGTCGAGATCGTGAATTACCTCCAGTTGTACACCTTTTTTCATCATCAGTGCAAGCCCCGTCATCCACTTTGTGCCGAAATCGGGATCAATAGCCATATCGCTCATCGGCATATCGGAACACATTTTGACGGGGGCAACCGAATCGGAAAGCAGAACAGACGTTATAAAATCAAGCTCCGCCTGCTTGAACTCCTCCAATCCGTAATACTGACGTGCTTTCGGCATATGAATTTCGGTGGCACCGAAAGGAACTGTGCGGATATATTCCCCTAAATCGAAATCGTCTATATGAGTTAAAAAATGCTCCGCTGTATCGGATTTCATCTGCCTGCAATGATCCTCACAGAGCCAAGCTCCTACGGTGTCGTATATCATTTGGTCATCGGAAAGCTCCTTTCCCGTCAGGCGTGAGAGAAGCATTTTTTCTGTATCGCTGTTGTGATAACGCACTATGTATCTGCAAAGACAATCTCTTAAATCATCGTTTTTGTGGGGCTTTCTTTCGCCGCTGCGTATTCTGTAAAGATATGACACATTAAAATTCGAGAATTCCGAAAGCAAGGTCAGGCTTATATTCAGCTTGGTGACAAGAATATTGAAATTCTCGGCAAAGAGTCTGCCGGTATCCAACTGTGGAGTGCAGCTTTCCTGCAATTCTTTCAGAACGTCCTCCTCGGTCAGCTTAAGACTTTTACTGCGAGCTAACTCGGCGATACCCTTGGCGAGATTTTCGAGGCTTTTTCCTGTTGGCTTGGGCGTTTGAGTCCCCGAGCAGTAGCGGCTTATCGTTGCGGGAGAAACGTTTGATGCTTTCGACAATACCTGCGATGTGCAGTTAAGCAGGGCGAGGTATTCTTCTAATTTTTCTGCAATACTCATCACATCACGCTCCTTTGTGTAAAGCATACCACATATAACGCTGTACTACAACGGAATTTCATAAAATGGCGAAAATTGTTTCTTTGTCATTTCAAGAAATACCGTTGTAATAACGTCTTGTTTGTGTTATACTGCTTTTGTCGAGATGTCTGAAATGTACAAAAAACTATGTTGACTGTACATTTTTTTTCATGTATCTTTTGTAGATGTGTATTTATTTTAGGAGGGAATATCATGAAAGGTAAAAAGCTTCTCAGCATTTCGGTAGCGGCGGCGTGTTTGCTCATGAACACCGTATCGCCTGCTTTTGCGGCCGAAAGTGTGAACAATAAGGCAGATACAGCGAGTGTTGTACAGTACGATCTGCCTCAGTACAAAACGCCCGTGCAGTCAACGACTGCCGAGCCGTACACGCTGACCATCGATGATGTCAAGGTCGAGCGATGCCACGAGGATCCGAAAACAACCGATTCGCCGTTTATCGATGCTGTGCAGATAGTCGGCTTCAAAGATGAGTTTGACAGGTCAAAACTGAAGAATATCGTTATTCCTGAAACGCTGCCCTTCGAAAAGCCCGTACTTGAGGAGGAGGGCGAGAATGCCGGAAAAGAAAAACGTGATGAGCAGGGCAATGTTATCACCGAAACGGTAGATATGCCTGTTATGAGGTGGTATGTCTATTGTGCGGGCAACCATGATATAGAAAAGGTAACGCTGCCGAAAAGTCTGCGTATTTTAGGCGAGGGATTTAAGGATTGTCAGAATTTAAGCGAGGTCGTTATCCCCGAGGACAGCGAGCTTGAGGAGTTGGTTATGGGTGCGTTTTCCGTAACCGCTATTTCAAACATATATATCCCTGCGGGCGTTGAGGTGCTGACCGACGGTGCCGGAGGCTGGGGCTGCAACGGTCTTTTCGAGGACTGTAAAAACCTCACAACGGTGACGTTCGCTGAAAATTCGAAACTCAAGATTGTTGGTATCCGCACGTTTATGAATTCGGGGCTTACCACGATCAATCTGCCCGACACGGTCGAGGAGATACACGACAGTGCGTTCCGCAATTGTCCGCTTGAGGAGATCGCTCTGCCCGATATGCTTGAGGAAATTCCCGATTCCGCTTTTGTACAGTGTACCTCTCTCAAAAAGGTAACGTTCGGAAGCCACCTTAAAACGATAGGCGGCAGTGCATTCGGGGATACGGCTCTGACGGAGATCGTAATTCCCGATTCCGTTGAAACTATCGGAAGAGATGCGTTCGGAAATATCGAAACGCTCACATCTGTTAAGCTCGGTGGCGGTGTAAAGGATATTTTCAATGTGTTCGCCGGTTCAAAAAATATCTCCTCGCTCACACTCAGCGAGGGTCTTGAAACGATTGGGCCGGCTTCGTTCCGCAATGCCCCTATTAAGGAGCTGACAATTCCGTCAACGGTAAAGCGTATCTGCGGTGAAGCATTCGCCGACTGTACGGCACTTGAAACTCTCACTTTTGCAGAAGGCTCACAACTTGAGCTTATAAGCACTACCGAAGGTGACGGCAGCGGCGGAAACCAAGGTGCCTTTGAGGGCTGTACCTCGCTTAAGACACTTAAACTTCCTGTCAGTACAATGCCGTTCACGATTGACGATTACACTTTCCAACGCTGCTCGAACCTTCGTGACGTTGATCTCGGCAACTGCAAGATTCTCGGCACACAGGTTCACGATGACTATTATCATTTTGGCGGACGTGTATTCTCTGGTTGCTCCTCTCTGCGTTCCGTAAAATGGGGCGACAGCCTTGAGCAGATAGGCTATGCTTGCTTTGCGGGCTGTAATCGTCTGCTTGGCCCCATTGTGTTCCCGGATTCACTCAGAGTAATCGGTGACAGTGCGTTCAACGGCTGTTCTTCCATAGAGGACGTTACGTTCAACGAGGGACTCGAAACGATTAGTTTCGATCAGACATGGGGCGGTCAGGCGTTCTGCGGATGCGACCTGCACGAGATTATTCTTCCCGATTCTGTAAAGGAAGTCGGCAACAGCTGCTTCAAAGGCAACAGTCATGTTGAAAAATTGAAACTTTCCGCTTCTATGACGGTAATCCCTGATGGCTTCCTTGACAGCTACGACCAGACTGTTGCGGGCTATTCCGTTTATAAAGGCTCTCATACTTATGTCGGCATTCATGGCATGATGAAGGAGCTTGTTATTCCCGATAACATTGTTGAGATTGGCTACGATGCGTTTGACGGCTGTCTTGATCTTGAATATCTTGACCTCGGACAAGTAGAATATATTGGTACAGGTGCGTTCTCCTGTCATGATATGTTGCTCAACGAACTTGAAATGGAGCATGCTTCGCTCAAAAAAATTGTAATGTCGCCGAAACTTAAGGAAATCGGCACACGCCCGCCTCATTCGGAATTTAACGGTGGAGGGGCTAACGATGGCAGTGCTTATTCCTCTTATGCGGGCGTGTTTGACGGGCAGGGCGATTTCGAGGGTCTTGTTCTTCCCGCAACGCTTGAAAATATTGGCAAATACACTTTTGGCGGCTGTGCGGCAATCAAAGAATTTACCACATCCGAGAATCTTAAAAATGTTGATGAGCATGCCTTTGACGGCTGTGCAAATCTTAAAACGATCACATTTGCACCCGAAGCAAAAACGAAATTCGGTGATGCGGTTTTCACTAACTGTACGGCTCTTACGAGCATTGAGCTTCCTTCGTGGCTTGAGGTCGTTTCGCCACAGATGTTCAGCGGTTGTGCTGCTTTGGCAGATTTGACTATTCCCGAAGGCATTACGGAGCTTGAAAACGGTGCATTCTCAAATACATCGCTTACAAGCGTGAATTTGCCCGACAGCTGCCTTTATGTTGATGACTCCGTATTTCAGAATACACCTGTAATGAGTATCAAATTCGGCAAAGGCACGGCGTCTATTGGAAATAACGCATTTGTGCAGGATACGAATCTTCATCTCATGTCTTGGATTTACATTCCCGATACGGTTAAATCAGTAGGAGAGGGTGCGTTCGGTTATTATAAGGATACCGACAAGGGATATGCGGAACTTTGCAAAGAGGCAGAGCGTCTTGATGTTACTGTTCAGAGCCTTATTGGACCGACAGTTGCAAATCATGATTTCGTTCTGTACGGCGGTACGGCAGCTCAACGCTATGCCCAAGAAAACGGAATGATCTACGGTGGTACGGAGACTCCGGATACTCCCGATTTTCCCAAATCGACTGACACCGATACAGATTCCGATACAGATTCCGATACAGCAACCGACACGGCGACAGACTCCGATACGGCGACCGATTCCGATACAGATTCCGATACGGCAACCGATACCGATGAACCCAAGCCGATAACATACGATTTTGACCCGGACGAGAGTAAGGAATGGTCACCCGACCAAACAAACGGTTTGATGCTGACAATCCATAATGTCGAGGAAGGCGACTTGACGAGTATTACTCTTGATGGCGAAACGGTTGATTCAAGCAATTATACCGTAACAAAGGCAGTTGACGGCGTTGTTCTTACGTTTGTCGGCGAATATCTGAAAATGCTATCCGAGGGTTCGCATAGTGTGTGTGCGAATTTTGTCGCCGGAAAAGCAGAAACTCAAATCACTATAAAGAGTGAACAGCAGTCCGCAAATCATTACGGCGACGTTGACGGTGATGAGCAGATAACTGCTAATGACGCACTCACGGTACTTCGTGCAAGCGTTGGTATGGAAACTCTTACTCCTGAGCAGAGTAAGATCGCTGATGTTGACAACGATACCGAAATTACGGCGAACGATGCACTCGCTGTTCTCAGAAACAGTGTAGGTATTAACGATGATAACCTCATCGGAAAGCCTGTGACAGCATAAATTTACGCACCCTTGCTCATAACGGGCAAGGGTGTATCTTTTATAGATTTATATACGAAATTACAGCACCATGTATCGCCGATTTGGTGATACATGGTGCTGTTGGCATTTTGCAAATTATTCATTGGTTATTGGATTAGCTCTGCCCGTAATATCGGTTGTATAATTTTCGGGAACTAACTCGGATATTGGGACTATCTCATAACCGAGGTCATAAATTGTCTGAATTATCATGGGGAGTGATTTGGCAGTATTTCCGCCGGCGTTGTGCATCAAGATGATAGAGCCGTTTCTTATTCTGCTTCTGATTCTCGCACAAATTTCATCTCCCGAATTATTAGTCCAGTCGAGCGTATCAACGTCCCATTGTATGCAGTCCATACCCAATCCGAGGGCTGTACCGATAACTCTGCTGTCGTACGCACCATACGGATTTCTGAATAAAGTCGGACGCTTGCCCGTTAGGGCTTCTATATCCGCACTGCAAGTTTCCATTTCGTATCTGATACTCCAACTATCGAGTTGAGTTAAGTCGGGGTGCGTGTTGGAATGATTGCCAATATCGTGACCCGCCTCGGCAATTTTTTTAACGTCCTCGGGATAATCTCTCACCCAAATTCCTACAAGAAAGAACGTGGTTTTTATATTGTTCTGCTCAAGTGTATCGAGTATAGATTGGGTGCTGTCGTTTCCCCATGATGCGTCAAAACTTATGCTTACTTTTTTCTCTTCGGTATCAACATAGCTTATCGGATAAACTTTCCCGACACTGTACGGGTCAACATACTCGTAATTATTTTCGGGATTTTCGTTGTTTTCGTTTTCGGGAATTTCGGTATTTTCTTGAGGTGTATCGGATTGTGGATCTTCTGACGAAATATTCGTATCGCTGTTAACGGTTTCGGGCTGAACGGCAGTTGTATTATTATTGTTGCTGCCGTCATCTGAATAATACTGAGTTATAACGGTGGTAACGGGGGTATTATCGGAGTTGCTGACGACTGAAGCAACTGCTTTTTCGGTTTCGGTTTCCTGAGGCTTGCTTGATTCTGCCGAAGATACTGTTGACGATACTTCCGAAATATCGTTTTCGGTTTCTGTATTGGTATCGGAATCGGAATCGGTTGTTTTTGCTGTGTCGGTATCCGAAGAAGAGTCCGTATCTGATGAATTATCTATAACGGTAATTTTCAGATTTGCTGTAACCGAGTCATCATTCTTGATTTTTGCCGTAACAAAAGTAGTTCCTGACCGCAGGGCTGTCAGATTTCCGCTTTTGTCAATTTCGGCGATGGAGGGGTCATCAACGGTGAAATCTATATTTTCGGAATTGTCGGAAATTTCATCAATAATGTTTATTTCTTCTCCAATATCAAGAGATATTGCCGATTTTTTAAAGCTGATATTTTTAACTGAAATTTCGCTTACGCTTGAATCTAAATCCGAATCTGAATTAATTTGATTTGGACTCGGATTTGTTTTTGCTTTCGTTAATGCGAACACTCCTAAAACTCCGCCGACTGCCAAAACAGCTGATACGGCGAAAATCAATATTTTTTTAGACATAAATCAGAATTCCTTTCAAAGATAATTACACCATAAACATCACAAGAGAGGGGGTATTTCAGAAATCAATTAGAATATTTTGTTCAGTTTTATTTTCTTCTCATTTATTTATAATATATAATAATTATATCATATATTGAAAAAAATACAATAGTTTTGTAAAAATAACAAAAGAGCCTTCCTTTTTTAGGGAGTGTCAAAGCCTGTTTTTGTGAAGTTTAACATAAATAAAAAAAACTTGTATATTTCAATATTTTATGTAGTATATAAATGGGCGATGATCTTGTTAAAAAAATGAAGAAAAGTTGATTTTTATATTGAATGTATGATATAATACAACTATCAAAAAATGGGAGATGTGATTCTTAATGAAATTGGGTATAGTTGGTTTACCGAACGTAGGCAAAAGCACGCTGTTTAATGCGATTACAAATGCAGGTGCAGCCAGTGAGAACTATGCTTTTTGTACGATAAATCCTAATGTGGGAGTTGTGGCGGTGCCTGACAAGCGTCTTGACAAGCTCGCTGAGATGTATAATCCGGTTAAGTATACGCCGGCTACTGTTGAATTTGTCGATATTGCCGGACTCGTGAAGGGTGCGTCAAAAGGTGAGGGCATGGGCAACGCTTTTCTCTCGAATATTCGTGAATGTGATGCGATTGTTCATGTTGTGAGATGTTTCGAAAATGATAATATCGTTCATGTTGAGGGAAGTATCGACCCCAAAAGAGATATAGAAATCATTAATCTTGAACTTATTTTGTCGGATTTGGAAATCCTCGAAAGACGTATAGACAAAACTTCCAAAATGCTTAAGGCTGATAAGAAATATCAAGCGGAGTTGGATTTCTTCAATAAAGTAAAAGATGCTCTCGAAAACGGTATGTCGGCGAGAAGTGTCGAGCGTACCGAGGAAGAGGCGGCACTTCTTTCAGAAGTCGCTTTGCTCACAAACAAACCGATAATCTATGCCGCAAATATGAGCGATGAGGATTTCGCCAACGGTATAGAAAATAATCCCGGTTTTAAGGCGGTGGAGGAAATCGCAAAAAGCGAAAATGCCGGAGTCCTTCCCGTGTGTGCCGAGATAGAAGCCGAAATTGTCGATATGGACAAGGAAGAAAAAGAAATGTTCTTGGCTGATATGGGCTTGACGGAATCGGGACTTGACAGGCTTATCAGAGAATGTTACTCGCTGTTGGGTTT
>CACXHC010000148.1 GCA_902767285.1 uncultured Ruminococcus sp. | reverse complement strand
TAAAAGTTTTTTTTGCTTCTTTTTTTTTCAAAAAAAAGAAGAAGAAAAAAAGCCAAATAACTAACAAAGCACATTAAGTCGTTCGATATTTTCATCTTCGGGGCCTGTGAGCGAACAGCCCTTTTCTTTTGCGTATCTTATATAATCAAGAATATCTCTTGTGATAAGCTCACCGGGGGTAAGAATGGGTATTCCCGGAGGATAACACATTACAAACTCGCTGCAAACTCTCCCTTCTGTCGCCTCTATGGGAAGAGATACTTTTTCGGCGTAAAATGCCTCTTGCGGAGATGCTTTCACCGTTGGTTCGATATACTCCTGATGCCACATACCGGCACCGCTTTTTCCGTATCTTCTGCGAATATCATAAAGCGAGCTGACAAGTCGTTCTATATCTCGTTTTCTATCGCCTATCGAAATATATGCAAGAAAATTTCCTAAATCGCCGAACTCAATTTGAATATCGTACTCGTCACGGAGAATATTATAAACTTCTATTCCGGCGAGTCCTATATCAAGAGTATTTACCGAAAGTTTGGTTTTGTCGAAATCAAAAACACTGTCGCCGTTTATGATTTCTTCACCAAATGCGTAATAACCGCCGATTTTGTTTATCTCGGTTCGGGTGTACTGCGATATTTCCGAAACTTTTGCATATACTTCTTTACCCCTTGTTGCGAGATTTCTTCTCGATATATCAAGGCTCGACAACAAAAGATATGAACCGCTCGTTGTTTGCGTAAGATTTATTATTTGTCGGACGTGTCCTTCGTTTATCGACTTTCCGCACAGCAAAAACGAGCTTTGAGTCAAACTTCCGCCCGATTTGTGCATGGACGCCGCCGCCATATCCGCTCCGGCTGCCATTGCCGAAATCGGCATATCATCACCAAAATAAAAATGCGTTCCGTGAGCTTCGTCCACAAGGCAGAGCATACCATTGCGGTGAGCTATATCTACTATGGAACGCAAGTCTGAACATATACCGTAATATGTCGGGTTATTAACAAAAACCGCTTTTGCATCGGGATTTGCCTTAACCGCTTTTTCAACGTCCGAAACGCTCATGCCGAGAGGGATTCCCAATCTCTCGTTGCATTTCGGGTCTATATATACGGGAACTGCTCCGCACAGAACTAACGCTCCCATAACGCTTTTATGAACATTTCGAGGGAGAATTATTTTATCGCCCCTCTTTACGCTCGAAAGCACCATCGCTTGAACCGATGATGTTGTACCTCCGACCATCAAAAAAGCGTGAGCCGCTCCGAATGCCTCCGCCGCTAATGTTTCCGCATCTTTTATAACAGAAACGGGGTGACAGAGAAAATCGAGCGGCTTCATTGAATTTACATCTATTCCTACGCATTTTTCTCCGAGAAACTCAGTGAGTTCGGGATTTCCTCTGCCCCTTTTGTGACCGGGAACATCAAAAGGCACTACCCTCTTTTTTCCAAACTCAACAAGTGCCTCATAGATCGGAGCATTTTCCTGCGTTAACGACATAACGCATCACTCCTTTATATTTTTTTAGAAAATATTTTTTCCGCTGAAAATTTCAATCATCTCTCGCCTGAGATTGTCCATTATCTCAAGACGCTTTTTGGGCGGAAGTTCATAAGCATCTGTCTTAAAAAGATAATTTTGGAGTTCGATTTCTTTAATCATCATTTTTGTATGAAAAATATTGCTGTCATATACATTTATGTCAACAGCATCGTATCTTTGAATAATACTCGGCGAAATATAATCTTGAATCGATTTAACTTTATGGTCAAGAAAAAGTTTCTTTCCGTTTATATCTCTCGTAAAACCTCTAACACGGTAATCCATCGTTATTATGTCCGAGTCAAATGAGCTTATAAGATAATCAAGAGTTGACAGAGGTGTTATCTCTCCGCAGGTGGCTACGTCAATATCGACTCTGAATGTAGCCAAACACGTTTCGGGGTGATATTCGGGATATGTATGCACGGCAACATGACTTTTATCAAGATGTGCAAGCTGAACACGTCCGCTCGTTTTAGGTTTCATGCTGCCTTCGCTGATGAGAACGGCGACACTCGCCCCCTGCGGTTCGTAATCCTGCTTTGCAATATTAAGAACAGTTGCACCGATCATGTCGGTAAGAGTTGTCAAAATATTTGTTAATCTCTCGGAATTATACTGCTCGTCTATATATGCAATATAATCTTGCTGTTCACGCTGAGTTTTGGCGTAGCAAACGTCATAAATATTAAAACTCAACGCTTTTGTGAGATTGTTAAAACCGTAAAGCCTGAGTTTATCCTCCATAGCATACAGCTCCCTTACACAAAAAAATAAAGACGGCACACAAACACACCGTCTTATAAAAAATCTGAATTTACGCAAGCGAAAATCCCTACCAGAGTCTATATAGCAAATACTCACTTTTACTACTCTTATTGATTATTACAAGTTGATGCGGTCAACGCTTATAAACCTGAAATTTTTTGTTCAAAAAATCAATCAATAACGGCGAAATATCGCCAATCGGCAGTTGAACAGACTGTCAGTAAAAATATTTGCATGGATACCGTGGAATTTATATCACATAGCAACCTTATTATATTAAAGAATTTAAAAAATGTCAAGCGTAAACAATTTACAAATTTCGACTAATTTGTTACAGTTTTGTAATTTTATTTATAAATTCCCTTTTATTTTATCCCAATACGCTCTGAATGCCTGCTCGTTCTTATTATTACCGAACTCGTAATAAATCGAATCTTTTAAAATATCGGGCAAATACTGCTGTTGTACCCAGTTATTCGGGTAATCGTGAGGATATTTATAAAACTGACCCTTTATTTTTTTGTCTGCACCATCAAAATGCTTATTTTGTAATTGACGTGGTATTTCGCCGACTTTTCCGCTCCTGACATCTTGTTCGGCTTTGCCGTATGCGATATATGCGGAGTTGGATTTCGGGGCAGTTGCAACCATAACAACGGCATCAGCGAGCGGGATTCTTGCCTCAGGAAGTCCGACTGCGTTGGCAATATCCACACATGATTTTACTATCGGGATAAGCTGAGGATATGCCAATCCTACATCTTCGCAAACCGTCACCATAAGACGGCGACAGGCACTCACCAAATCCCCCGATTCAAGAAGCCTTGCAAGATAGTAAAGTGAGGCGTTCGGGTCGGAACCTCTCATTGATTTTTGAAATCCCGACAAAATATCATAGTGGGAATCGCCGTCTTTGTCATATCTCAACGCACTTTTCTGAGTGAGCGATTTTGCACTTTCGAGCGAAATTTTGTTGTTTTCCGCCGTGAGAGCCGTTAACTCAACGGCGTTTAGAGCTTTTCGCACATCTCCCCCGCAAGCCGTGGCGATATATTCGACAACACCGTTTTCAATATCATAATTTCCGACTATTCCGAAAGCTCGTTTAACGGCTTTTTCGATTTCTTTTTCCGAAACAGTTTTGAACTCAAAAACGGTACTTCGTGAAAGAATAGCATTGTACACATAAAAATACGGATTTTCGGTAGTCGATGCGATGAGCGTTATACTGCCGTCCTCGATAAATTCAAGTAATGTCTGCTGCTGCTTTTTATTGAAATACTGGATCTCGTCAAGATAGAGCAAAATTCCGTTCATGCCTGAGAATGTACCGAGTTCTGCGACTATATCTTTTATATCGGAAGTAGACGCTGTTGTTGCGTTGAGTTTGCGTAACTGCTTGTTCGTACTTGCGGCGATTATAGATGCAAGCGTTGTTTTGCCGACTCCAGAAGGGCCGTAAAATACCATGTTGGGTATCTCGCCCGATTCTATTATTCGGCGTAACGGCTTGCCTTTGGCAATAAGGTGTTCTTGTCCGACAACATCGTCAAGCGATTTTGGACGTATTTTATCTGCTAACGGCATAAATAGAAATCCTCCAATCTTAAAAAAGTGTTTTCCCGGAAAAAATTTTTTCCGGGAAAAACATAATTGAAATTATTACTCGTAAAGCGGATATTTTGCGATAAGCTCTTCAACACCGGCACGAACTTTATCTTTGTTGCCTTCGAAATCTTCAATAACAAGGTGGATAAACTCTGCGATTTTGTCCATATCCTCTTCAACAAGGCCTCTTGATGTAACGGCAGCTGTACCAAGACGAACACCGGAAGTTATAAACGGACTTCTCTTCTCATTGGGAATCGTGTTTTTATTGGCTGTGAGATAAACTTCGTCCATGTTATGTTCAAGCTCTTTTCCTGTAATTTCGCAATCAGAGAGATCAAGAAGCATAACATGATTATCAGTACCACCCGAAACGAGTTTATGTCCTCTGCTTGTAAGACCGTTGGCAAGAGCCTGAGCGTTCTTTACAATCTGCTCGCCGTATGCCTTAAATTCGGGCTTGAGAGCTTCGCCAAGACAAACTGCTTTAGCTGCGATAACGTGCATGAGCGGGCCGCCCTGAGAACCGGGGAATACAGCTTTGTCAATTGCTTTTGCATATTTCTCTTTGCACAAAATGAGTCCACCTCTGGGGCCTCTGAGTGTTTTGTGAGTAGTTGTTGTTACTATATCGGCATAGGGAACCGGGTTCGGGTGAACACCTGCTGCAACGAGTCCGGCGATGTGAGCCATATCAACCATGAGCATAGCTCCGCAGGAGTCTGCGATTTCTCTGAATTTTTGGAAATCAATAATTCTGGGATAAGCACTTGCACCGGCAACGATGAGTTTCGGCTTGTTCTCCATAGCGATTTCTTTAACTTTATCATAATCAATTCTGTGAGTAACGGGGTCTACACCGTAGCTTACAAAATTATAATATTTACCCGACATATTTACGGGGGAACCATGAGAAAGATGTCCGCCCTCAGCGAGATTCATGCCCATTACTGTGTCGCCCGGTTCGAGAAAAGCGAAGTAAACCGCCATATTTGCTTGGGCTCCCGAGTGAGGCTGAACGTTTGCGTGTTCTGCTCCGAAGAGTTCGCAAGCACGTTTTCTTGCGATTTCCTCTACAATATCAACGCACTGACAACCGCCGTAATATCTTTTTCCAGGATAGCCTTCTGCATACTTGTTTGTAAGCACCGAACCCATAGCCGCCATTACTGCGGGAGATACTATATTTTCGGACGCAATAAGTTCAAAATTTCTTCTTTGTCTTGCGAGTTCTTTTCTCATGCCATCGGCAACATCGGGGTCGAATTGAGCAACAAATTCAATTGTATCTAAATATTGACTGTACATTGTTATTACTTCCTTTTTTATTATTTGAAAAAAATTATTTATCGAGTGGTTTCATTGTGGGGAAAATAAGTACATCACGAATGGACGCACTATCTGTTAACAGCATAACGAGTCTGTCGATTCCCATACCCATTCCGCCTGTGGGAGCCATACCGTATTCAAGCGATTTGAGGAAATCTTCATCAAGCATTTGGGCTTCATCGTCACCGTTTTCTCTCAAAGTGAGCTGATATTCAAATCTTGATCTTTGGTCGATGGGGTCGTTAAGCTCTGTGTAAGCGTTAGCAAGCTCACGTCTTGTAACAAAAAGCTCGAATCTTTCAACAAGTTCGGGAACATCTTTTTTACGCTTTGTGAGAGGAGATATTTCAACGGGATAATCATAAATAAATGTCGGCTGAACGAGATTCTCTTCTACTTTTGCTTCAAAAGCTGCGTTGAGGATATTGCCCCAAGTATCGGTTGATTTAATTTCAAGACCGAGTTCGGCTGCTGCTTGCTTTGCTTTTTCGGTATCGCCTATAAACTCGCCGAAATCAACACCCGAGTATTCTTTAACAGCATCTATCATCGAAATTCTTTTAAAAGGAGCCGAAAGATTTATGTTCTCGCCCTGATATTCGATTTGGTCTGTACCGTTGACAGCCAAGCACGCTTTGTTGATTAATTTTTCGGTAATATCCATCATGCCGTGATAATCGGTATATGCTTCGTAAAGTTCGATAGTAGTAAATTCGGGATTATGCTTTACGTCCATGCCCTCGTTACGGAAGAGTCTGCCTATCTCGTAAACTTTCTCCATACCGCCTACGATAAGTCTTTTGAGGTAGAGTTCGGGAGCGATTCTCAAATACAAATCAATATCAAGCGTATTATGATGTGTGATGAACGGTCTTGCCGCCGCACCTCCAGGAATGGTGTTAAGGATAGGAGTTTCGACTTCGATATAACCGAGGTCATCGAGTTCACTTCTAATAGTTTTTATAATTATACTTCTTTTAATGAATGTATCTTTGACTTCGGGATTCATTATCATATCGACATAACGCTGACGGTATCTGAGGTCTGTGTCCTTGAGTCCGTGATGCTTTTCGGGCAGTGGAGTGAGCGATTTTGAAAGGAGAATCGCACTTGTCACATGAACGCTTACTTGACCTTTTTGTGTTTTGAAAACATATCCTTTAACACCAACTATATCGCCGATATCCCATTTTTTAAGATTGGTATATGACTCCTCGCCGAGGTCATCGAATTTAGCAAACAGCTGAAGGCGGCCGCTTCTGTCTATTATATCAAGGAAAGTAACTTTTCCTTTACTTCTTTTACTCATGACACGGCCGGCAACCGAAACATTTTTTTCCTCACCATCAACATAGTTTTCCACAATATCCTTAGCGTTGTCGGTGCGGTCGTAGACGTTTATCTGGAATGGGTCATTGCCTGCCTGCTGAAGAGCGGATAATTTTTCA
The DNA here is from genome assembly GCA_902767285.1 of uncultured Ruminococcus sp. GTDB lineage: Bacteria > Bacillota > Clostridia > Oscillospirales > Acutalibacteraceae > RUG592. The sequence continues at coordinate 796 of CACXHC010000148.1, read as the reverse complement.
CGTCTAACCTGCAAAAGCTCCTCGCCGACAGTCATATTCTTGTTATTTTCCATTTTTAATTCACCTTTACAAAAAAATTATTTAGAGATACTTACGACTCTCAAGGTAATTTGGTTTCCGTTAGGCAGATCAACACTTACAACATCGCCTACACTTTTATCTATGAGGGCTGAACCTATGGGGGATTCGTTAGAGATCATTTTTTGAATCGGGTCGGCTTCACTGGAGCTAACGATTCTGTAAGCCATCTCCGAGCCGGTTGTTTCATTGAAGAATGTTACAAACGAACCTATATGGATGTGTTCGTTTGACATTTCGTTTTCATCGATAATTCTTGCTCTTTGCAAGGTGACTTCCAAATCAGCGATTCTTGCTTCTACCTGAGCTTGTTCATTTTTGGCATCATCATACTCGCTGTTCTCCGATAAGTCGCCGTAAGAAAGTGCAAGGGCGATTTTTTCAGATAATTCATCTCTTTTGTTTGTTTTAAGATAATCGAGTTCGTCTTTAATTTTCTGTAATCCTTGGGCAGTAAGTAGAATTTCTTTACTTTTTTCCATTTTGATACACCTCTGTTTTTTACGGCGTTCCGCCATTTTTAGATACATAGTTTATTATAACTCCTTTTATTTGTTATGTCAATCCTTCTATCTCTTCTTTTTTTTGAAAAAAAAGAAGCAAAAAAAACTTTTACTGTGCTGTGCCGTTGGCTTTTCTATGTAACCCTTTTTCTTTTTCTCTTCTTTTTTTGAAAAAAAAGAAGCAAAAAAACTTTTACTGTGCTGTGCCGTTGGCT
>CACXHC010000147.1 GCA_902767285.1 uncultured Ruminococcus sp. | reverse complement strand
CGATAAAAATTTACATACGCAGCACTTATTTCGCCATACAAAAAAATATTGCCGTTGCCTTTGGTAATTATACAATGCTGACCAAGAATAAAACTCCCGTTAAATTTTCTTGCTCCGTTTTTAAAATCGTCCAGCACATAATTAAGAAAACCTTCTTCACTGAGAGAACGTATTCGCTCATCAAATCTTTTTTGAGGTGTTATAATTACGCCATAATATAATAATCCGCACACGATTGCTGCTCCAACAGCTCCCCCCAATAAAGCCGAACCCAAAGTTAAATTATTCGGATTGAGATTGTCTTCACTGCCTCCGGCTAATAAAAGAGCTATAATAATCGTTGCCAATATGTATATAAAAACTAAACTACGAATAAAGCCCTTTTTTGAGGTAAGAGAATAATTTTTCAACTCGTCCATGATATTACCCTCACTATTTTATCTGAATATTTGGAGCTGTTAATTTGAGATAAGTACAAATATCTGCCCAGTCTTTTACAGTCTGTTGATTTGAGTCTACCGAGCATAAAAAATAAGTTTTTCCGCCAGCATCTATTTTAAGAGTCCAATATTCGCTTTTGTGACCGTCATCATCTGTACTACTTTTAACTTGAATGTATATGGAGCTTATCTCGTCAAAAAAAACTATAAGTCCCGTGCTTTTACACATCAAACAATATTTGCCGATAAGAACTCTGTCGCCAAACTTTTTTACACCTTGCTGAATATCAAGCAGGACGTAATTAAAAACTCCTTTAGATTTAAAATATTTGATACGCTTTTTAAATTTTCGGCGAGGTACTATGATCCAGCCGATAAAATAACTAAGCCAAAATGCAAACACAATGGCAATGGAAATTATAAGTGCTGTTTTTGGGTCTTCGACTGTAACACCGTCCTCGGTGTCAGCGAGCAGAAGTGCTGTCATAAAGACCGTTGCCACAACGCCTACAATAATCGAAATAACAAAGAACTTAGTTTTGTTTACAAGACAATATTTTTCAAGTTGTTTGATGAGATCTTTTTCCATGATATGTACCCCCATAATTTTTAGACAACTCCGACCGCACGATTTCGCAGCCGGAGTTGTGTTTAAGTTTGATATTCAGACTATGGCGATATTAGTTAGCACCATCAGCCATGATTTTAACAGGACGGTGAACATCATCGGCATCATGCACAAGGAAAGAGATACACCAAATCGCACAAAGTCCGACTATGGTGTAAATTATTCTGCTGAGTATCGCCGATTGACCGCCGCCGATCCAAGCAACCAAATCAAACTGGAAAATTCCTACTGCTCCCCAGTTCAATCCGCCTATAATTAATAAAATTAAAGCAAGTCTGTTAAGCATAATAATCAATATCCTTTCAAAAATAATTTTCTGCTACGCAAAAAATATTATTGCCGAAAAAAATATTGATATTCACATTTTTTTAATTTATAAAATTCGGCTTATAGATTCGGTTATCCAAACCGAAAGGACGTTTATCTGTAATACTGCCACTATCGAGTACAGAGTAATTCTCCTCACAAACGTAGAGTTTTGCATCTATATTATCTATAAAATGAAGTGCGAACGCCTCGGCGGTTGCCGGACACACTACTGCACCAAATTCATGTGTGCCATGATGAGAAAGAATCATGTGAACAAGAAGCTGAACTTTCTCGATGTTGCATTTTTTATTGGGATTACTTTTCTCCAAAAGCGTCACATAAGATTTAATAATTGACGCACCAATATACGCATGACCCATCAAAATACCTGCTTTTTGGAACTCAGCTTCTCCGACTGAATTTGTACTATACTCCCATATTTTACCTATATCATGCAAAGCCGCTCCACAGACCATGAGTTCGGGATTGAGTATATCATAAACACCGCAGAGAGCTTCGGCAGACTTAACCATTCTATATGAATGATACAGCAATCCGCCTTTCATATTGTGGTGCATAGAAACCGCTGCTGAAGACGTAATATAATTCTGCTTATTCTTTTTGAGCATAGTGAGAGTGAGTTCGGCAATTGAAATATATTTTCCATCTTCATCATTTTCATATTTTGAAATTATCTCGCATATTTCGTCATACATTTTATCGATACCAACGGGCGGAGCTTTTATGAAATCGGCAACAGTCAAATCGTGGTCGGAGCAAGGGGCAACTCTATCAAGTCGATAAGATTTTCCGCCGTTATACTCCGAAACGCTTACAGTTACATCAGCGATACCGCCTTCAACAATTCCTTGTTCTTCCAAAATAACTTTATCGGTTTTGAACATCATAGCCGATATATCAGTAAATCCATCTCTGAGAGTAACTTTGACATATGTGTTGCCGTTTTTGTCCAAAGCCTCTTTAATTGAACTAACAAGTGCAGGACGCTGAACAGAGCCGTTTACTGCCACATCGTTAAATTTAGTATAATCATTTAAAGCCATAGTATAAGACCTCCTGTATAAATTTGTTATTTATATGATAACAAATTTATACTAAAATGTCAACTAACGGCTTTTTCTTTAACAGTTTTTTCTTGGGGAAACCTTTTTTGAAAAAAAGGTTTCCCCAAACCCCTTCTAAAAAACTTTTATTAAACAAATTTATTAATGAACATAGAAACAAATCCGACTGCGTCGTTTGCAGTCGGATTTGTTTTAGTTTATAGAAAATTAGTTGTACCACCAAAAATTTATATAGTTAAAGTTTTTTT
>CACXHC010000146.1 GCA_902767285.1 uncultured Ruminococcus sp. | reverse complement strand
TCTATAATAATTAGCAAATCACAATTAAAGTTTTTTGGAAAGGGTTTGGGAAAACCTTTTTTTCAAAAAAGGTTTTCCCAAGAAAGCGAATTTTTTCAAAGAAAGCCAATTTTTCACAGTACCAAAAAAACAGCGGCAAAAATGCCGCTGACTTTTACTTTTTATCATCTTTTTTTAATTTTGATTTAAACAACTCCGCTTTTATATTTGTTCTCAAAAACGGTTTCATGGCATCGATTGTCTTTTGGTCGGGCGAGAAGAGAAGCAGACAATCTCCGCCGAATTTATCAAGATGCATTTCAGCGGCATATACATCGTCACCATTAGGAGTAACAGATGCTTCGAACACTTTCTTGTAGCTCTTTCCGGATATATCCGAATCTTTCAGCTTACGCAGCGTATTGAATTTTTTAATATCCACACTGATAATTCTTTTTCGGCTCCTTTTTGCCGATATTTTATCAATAGTTATATTGCTGTTTGTTATTGCGTACTCATACTCAACATAAAGCCCCGTTACCAGATAATACGAACCGTATACGCCAAACAGAAACGCACAAATAGCAACAATAAAAAAATAAGCATTCCATATATATCCCAACAATACCATAAAAGCAGGTGCCAAAAAAATAAGCAAAATATAAACGATCAATTTAATAATATGCTTTGATGTGTTTTTTCTGACAACAAGCTGTTCCACAAAGGTATCCATAAAAAAATTCACTCTCCGATATTAAGTCTGTACGAAAATTGGGTCAAAAAAACCCTGAGGAGTGCCTAAATCCGGCACTCCTCTAAGTTAAACGAAGATTAAACTGCTCTTGTAACCTTACCGGAACGCAGGCAGCGAGTACAAGCGTGTACACGCTTAGGTGAGCCATTTACAATTGCCTTTACTTTTGTTACGTTCGGCTTCCAAGTTCTGTTTGAACGTCTGTGTGAGTGAGAAACCTTAATACCAAAGGTAACGCCCTTACCACAAATATCACACTTTGCCATTGTCTGCACCTCCTAATCTATAATTAGCAACATATACTATATTAGCAGATTTTTTGTTAAATTGCAAGACCTTTTTTTAATTTTTTTAATATTTGCTAATCTGTAAATATAACCGACCAATAATATTGATATGGATCGTTCTCATTTATATAAACGCCCACACCGACTTTTTTAAAATCGGCATTTATCATGTTTGCTTTACTGCCTTCATTTTTAACCAATGTTCTAATAAGAGATTCGGGGGATTTTTGTCCGGCGGAGATTAATTCACTGCATATACTCCAGTTTTCTCCGGCGTATTCGGTGATTACCGAGTCGAAAGGCGAGCCGTCCGGACGAGTAGCCGACCACGATACAAAAAGCTCTTCTGCTCTTTTTGACGACGCTTTATAAAGATTTTCGTCAAAAGTGATTTCATTAACTCCGGCATTAAGTCGCTCTTCATTTATAAGCTGAACGGCTTTTTTTGCTAATTCGATATTGCTTTGGGTAGGGTCATTGGCATTACCGGTTTCTTTTCCGTCATATTCAGACGCAACAAAAATTTGTATCCAGTAATAAGTAAATTCATCATTGGGCAGTTTGTAGAGTCCCACACCCATTTTATTGAATCTCTTATCGAGAATATGCTTTCTGTGTTCAGGGGATTTCATCCACGATGCCACGGCTTCTTCACCGTTTTTCTGACCGGCGGCGATGTTCTCTCCGCAAGCCACCCAATTTGTACCGTAGATTTTATCAACAAGAGATTCAAATCCCGAACCGTCGGGGCGTACATGAGTTAAAGATTTTGTTACTTCTTCCGCTCTCTGCTGTGCGATTTTATTGAGATTTTCGTCTATTGTAAGCGGATTACAGCCTTCCTTATCACGTTCCTGATTTGTGAATTTCAGAACATCATTAATATAATTTGCATTTTCGGAGTAGTCGGGTCTGTCTGAGTCCACACCGACAAGAATCAGCACCCAATAATAACCGAACACATCATCAGTATCGTTATTACGGCAAAGACTTATTCCTATTCTGCTTATTCTGTCGCTGAGAATATTTTTTCGCTGACTTTCCGAACTGAGCCATTTATCAAAAACTTCTTCAGGCGTTTTGAGTCCCGAGGCTTTGTTTTCGGAAAAAATCATCCAAGCCGGCCCGAAATATTTTTCGATAGCATCTGCCGTGCTTATATCCGTATTTGCAACACTCGCCGAAACTTCGGCACGAGCTTTTGCGGCTTCACAAATATTCGAATCTATAATTAACGGTTTAAGACCGTTTTTTGCTCTTTCATTATTAATATACGTTAAAAAATCTGCGGTATATTTAGGCATAGCAGCTTCGAAACCTGCGGATATTCTCAATATTGCAAGAGCGTCCGAGCTGTCTATTTTTCCGTCACGAACCACGTCTGCGAGTTCGGTCTGCTCATCCTCAAGAAAATCAATTCCGACAGACGACCTCAAAACAGACAAAGCGTCATCAGAATCAACCGTATTACTTAAATTTATATCACCGAGTAAATTTGTGTAATCTGCTGAAACGGCAAACGACAAATTAAGTATTATCGCTAAAGCTGCGACAATCGAAACAAAATTTTTAATTTTCATAAAACAGCCCCCCTGATTGAGTATATATTAACAACAAGCGTGGCCGCATAAAAACGACCACGCTTTTGTTATTATCGCTTAGCTAAATTTTTATTTTTGCCTGATTAATTTTTGTTTGCAAGGTCTTGGAGATGTGCAAATTTATCGCTTGCAATTTTTTCAGCTTTTGTGAAGAGTTCTTCTGCTCTCTCGGGATTTGCTCTTGCGAGGAGGTTGTAACGGTTCTCACCCATAATGAAATCACGATAAGATTCCTTGGGAGCTTTGGAATCGAGCATAAACGGATTCTTTCCTTCATCAGCAAGGCGAGGATCGAAGCGGAACATATTCCAGTAACCAGCCTCAACAGCGGCTTTCTCTTCGGTCTGCGAACCGCCCATTCCACGCTTGATACCGTGGTTGATACAAGGAGCATAGCAGATTATGATTGACGGGCCTTTGTAGCTTTCAGCTTCAACAAATGCCTTGATGCACTGCTGATAATTAGCACCCATAGCAACTTGAGCAACATAAACATAGCCGTAGCTCATAGCAATAGCGGCGAGGTCTTTCTTCTTCTGCGATTTACCGATAGCGGCAAACTGTGCAATAGAACCGATAGGCGTTGCCTTTGATGCCTGTCCGCCTGTGTTAGAGTAAACTTCGGTATCGAATACAAGAATATTTACATCTTCGCCCGATGCGAGAACGTGGTCAAGACCGCCAAATCCAATATCATAAGCCCAGCCGTCACCGCCGAGGATCCACATCGATTTTTTAGCGAGTTCGTCTTTGTCTGCAAGAATCTTGTTAGCGAGTTTTCCGCCTTCGCAATCGCAAGTCTTGATTTCCTCAAGTTTAGCGATGAGAGCATCTGCGGAAGCTCTGTTTGCAGCCGAATCATCGAATGTATCGAGATAAGCCTGACAAACTTCTTTGATTTCGTCTTTGCTTGCAACGCTCATGAGATTTTCAACATCTTCCTTGAGTCTTGCTCTTATAGCTTTTTGACCCAGAGCCATGCCGTAGCCGAACTCTGCGTTATCTTCAAAGAGGGAGTTGTGCCATGCAGGGCCGAATCCCTTCTTGTTTACTGTGTACGGAGTAGCAGGTGCCGAACCGCCCCATATTGACGAACAACCTGTTGCGTTTGCGATGAACATTCTGTCACCAAACAACTGAGTAGCGAGTTTTGCATACGGAGTTTCGCCACAGCCTGCACACGCACCCGAGAATTCGAGCAACGGTTGTTTGAACTGACTGCCCTTAACTGTTGTTGCCTTGAATTTCTCGATAACGTCTGCTTTCTCATCAAGAGTGCAAGCATAATCGAATACTTTCTGAGAAGGCATCTGACTGTCAATAGGCTTCATTGTGAGAGATTTTGTGGGACATACATTTGCACAAGAGCCACAGCCTGTGCAGTCGAGTGTAGATACAGTCATAACGAACTTGTATCCGGCCATGCCCTTGAGGTCTGCACTTGGTGTTTCGGGAGCTGCTGCGAGTTCATCTGCTGTCATAGCAACAGGTCTGATTACAGCGTGAGGACAAACGTAAGAGCAGAATGCACACTGAATACATTTTGTGGGATCCCACTCGGGAACGTCTACCGCAATACCTCTCTTCTCGTAAGCTGCCGAACCCTGAGGAGCTGTACCGTCAGCATGATCGAGGAATGTAGATACGGGGAGTTTGTTGCCCTTGTAAGCATTAACAGGATTAAGAATATTGTTTACATAATCAACAACATCTTTTCTGTCGCCGGTAGCAACTTTAGCAACGGAATCATCTTCTGCATTTGCCCACTCTGCGGGAACTTCAACTTTCTTGAGGTCAGTCATACCACGTTCGATAGCGGCATGGTTCATGTCAACGATTTTCTGACCCTTCTTAGAATATGATTTGGTTGCAGCGTCTTTCATGTACTGTTTAGCTTCATCAGCGGGGATAATATCGGCAATTTTGAAGAATGCAGACTGAAGAATTGTGTTGATACGTCCGCCGAGTCCGATTTCCTTACCGATAGCGATACCATCTATTGTATAGAAATTGATATTCTTTTGAGCAATGAGTCTTTTCATCTTGCCGGGCAGACGCTCCGAAAGTTCGTTAACGTCCCATGCACAGTTGAGGAGGAACGAACCGCCGTCTTTGAGGTCATCAACCATATCATATTTATCAACATAAGAAGGATTGTGGCAAGCTACGAAATCAGCCTTGCTGATGTAATATGTAGACTTAATGGGAGTATCACCAAAACGAAGGTGAGATACTGTAAGTCCGCCTGATTTCTTTGAATCGTAAGCGAAATATCCCTGAGCATACATATCTGTATGGTCACCGATAATTTTGATGGAGTTTTTGTTTGCACCAACAGTACCGTCTGCACCGAGTCCCCAGAATTTACAGGAGTGTGTGCCTGCGGGTGTTGTGTCGGGTGACTCTTTAACTTCGAGAGAGAGGTTTGTAACATCGTCAACAATGCCGATTGTGAATCTTCTCTTCGGAGTATCGCTTTCCATATTGCGGTAAACTGCAACGATGTCGCCGGGGGTGGTGTCTTTCGAACCAAGACCGTAACGACCTGTGTAAACGTTCACGCCTGCGAAATCTGAACCGTTGAGAGCTGCGAGAACATCAAGATAAAGAGGTTCGCCGATTGAACCGGGTTCTTTTGTTCTGTCGAGAACAGATATAGATTTAACTGTTTTGGGAAGTTCGGAGAGCATATAATCAGCAACGAAAGGTCTGTAAAGTCTAACTTTGAGCAAACCTGTCTTTTCGCCTTTTGCGTTGAGGTAGTCAACAACTTCTTCGATACAGTCGCAGACAGAACCCATAGCAACAATAACGTTTTCGGCATCTTCAGCACCATAGTAGTTGAAGGGCTTGTAGTTGGTGCCGATTTTCTCGTTAACTTGATTCATGTAATCGATAACAACTTCGCCGATTTTGTCATAATATGTGTTGCAAGCCTCACGAGCTTGGAAGAAGATGTCATCATTCTGAGCAGTACCGCGAATAACGGGGTGTTCAGGGTTAAGAGAACGACGACGGAAAGCGTCCACAGCGTCCCAGTCGAGCATATCGCCGAGGTCTTTGTAATCCCAAACAGCGATTTTTTGAATTTCGTGAGATGTGCGGAAACCATCGAAGAAGTGGAGAAAAGGAACTCTGCCTTTGATAGCCGAAAGATGAGCAACAGCGGCAAGATCCATAATTTCCTGTGGAGAGTTGGAGCAGAGCATAGCATAACCGGTCTGACGGCAAGCGTATATGTCGGAGTGGTCACCGAAAATCGAAAGAGCGTGGCTTGTCAAAGCACGAGCAGAAACATGAATAACGCTCGGCAAAAGTTCGCCAGCCATTTTGTACATATTCGGAATCATGAGAAGAAGTCCCTGAGATGCTGTGTATGTTGTTGTTAAAGCACCTGCCGAAAGTGAGCCGTGAACAGCACCTGCTGCACCGCCTTCGGACTGCATTTCAGTAACCTGAACTTCTCTGCCGAAAAGGTTCTTTCTGTGACCTGCGGAATACTTATCTGTTTCGTCTGCCATAACTGATGATGGCGTGATGGGGTAGATGGCAGCAACATCGGTAAATGCGTATGAAACGTGAGCCGCAGCGTTGTTGCCGTCCATGGTTTTCATTTGTCTTTGAATTGTAGCCATGAAAAAAATCCTCCTTGAGTATTGATATTATTTCCGAACAAGAATTTCAAACGAAATTCTTGTTGATTTAAAACAATATAAAAGCAGTTTTACTACTGGATATTATATCATTCACTATTTTAGCACAAATCAACCAATTTGTAAAGTGATTTTTTTAACAAAAACGGGATTTTTCAACAAGTGTTTGTGTTGTTGTGATATACACTTTTGAAAAAACGATCGTGTGTAAAATAAGAAGTTGTATTTTTTAAAGAAATGTTGTATAATATATAGTACGTTAATAATGAAAGGAAGATAGGTATGCTTTATTCTATACTTCAGGGCGGGGAAATCAGCTTTTTGGAGATAGTTATGTACATTTTGGCAACGCTTGTTGTAATAGCGGTAATTCTGCCGTTTCATGAGCTGGCTCACGGATTTATAGCTTACAAGCTCGGTGACGATACGGCAAAAAGACAAGGCAGACTCACGTTTAATCCGATAGCACATATAAATCCCATGGGGGCATTGTGTTTGTTGCTGGTTGGATTCGGTTGGGCGGAGCCTGTGCCTGTTAATATATATAAGCTGAAAAATCCTAAAAGAGATATGGCTCTTGTTGCTTTGGCGGGGCCTGTGGCGAATATTATTGCCGGTTTGGTAGGAGCAATATTATCGATATTATTTTCGGTGTTGTTTGGCTCACACAGTACAAGTTTGTGGTATGAGGCAGTAAAATACTTTTTCTCGTATTATGTAGCGGTCAACGTTGGACTTGCTGTATTTAATCTTATTCCGCTGCCGCCGCTTGACGGCTCAAAAATACTGGGTGCGTTACTGGCCGATGAACTCTACAAAAAACAACTTATGTATGAAGATAAGCTCTCGATGGTTTTAGTTGTTCTTGTTATGCTTGGAGTAGTCGATAAAATAATGGCTGTTCCTCAAGAATTGCTTTTGTCTTTTGTGTATTTGGTGGCCGGACTGCCGTTTTTGCCGTTTTTTTAGGGAGTGTGTACGGTGGAGCAGTTAACTTATAAACTTCCCGTTTTTGAAGGGCCGTTGGATTTGCTTTTGAATTTAATATCGAAAAACAAGCTCAATATATACGATATAGAAATTTCGCTTTTGCTGGAGCAGTATACAGATAAAATCAAGCAAATGCAAGAAGAACAAATGGAGATTGCATCGGAATTTTTGGAGATGGCATCAAGGCTTGTTTATATAAAATCGACAATGCTTCTGCCAAAGCATGAGGAAGAAGTCGAAGAACTGAAAAAAGAGCTTACCGGTCAGTTGTTGGAATATCAGGAATGCAAGCGTATAGCGGCTATGATGTCGGGAATAATTTCTTTTGATGTTTTTTGCAGAGAGCCGTCCAAACGTGATTACGATATGACATACACAAGAGTTCATAATCCGGTGGTGCTTGCGGACGCATATATTCGTGCTGTTGGAAGGGGGAAGAAGAAACTTCCTCCGCCTGAGGAAGCATTCAAAGGAATTGTTGCAAGAAGGGTTGTTCCGGTAGGTTCGAGAATAGTGAAGGTACTCAACAAACTTCAAAAAGACGGCGATACAAAATATTCTGTTTTGTTTGTGGAGTGCGAGGATAAATCGGAGCTTGTGGCAACGTTTTTGGCAATTCTCGAACTCGTCAAAAACAGAAGAATCCGTGTTGACGGCGATGGCGAAGATGCTGTTGTTAAAATGGTGTCAACCGATATTTCGAGGTAGATTTATGGAAAAAGTGGAATTATCAGCGGCAATTGAGGCAATATTGTTTTCGTGCGGAATTTCGGTAGAGGCAGAGAGAATCGCATCTGCGTTGGAAGTCGATACGGCAACCGTAAATAATATTGTCGAAGAACTAATGCAGAAATACAAATCTCAAAACAGCGGAATACAAATAATAAAGCTGAACAAAAGTTATCAAATGTGTTCGGTGAAGGATTACGGTCAGTATGTGCGGAAAGTAATGGATATGAAGAAAAACACACCGCTTTCGAGTGCGGCGATGGAGGTTCTGGCGGTTGTTGCGTATAATCAGCCTGTTACGAAAGCGTTCGTTGAGCAGATAAGAGGTGTAGACTGTTCGGGAGTGGTAACAAGTCTTTGTCAAAAAGGACTTGTTGAGGAAAAAGGCAGACTCGAACTCCCCGGCAGACCGCTTCTTTACGGTACTACTGAGCATTTTTTGAGGTGTTTCGGAATAGAGAGTCTGGAAGGGCTTATGCCAATCGACAAAAATAAAAACGATGAAAATGACGATTCTTAATTAAAAAAATTGTGAGGAGGAATTTCGGAATGTTCATAATAAAAATTATTCTGAAAATTCTTTTGACTATCCTCATAATATTGGCATTGGCGTTGTGTGTTCCAACAAGATTTTATGTGAGATACACAAACGAGGTTTTTATTCAAATAAGGTACTTGTTTATCAAATTTACAATTCCGATAACAGAATCACAAAAAGCAAAAACTAAAAATAAAAAAATTTCTGCAAAAAAGAAAGTCAATGTTGAAAAATCAAAACCAAAGAGCGAAAATCAGAAAACAAATTCAAATAATAAAAAACAAAAACGAAAAGATAAAAACAAAAATAAAAAGCCAAATCCTGTTGTAAAATGGCTCAAAAGCCTGTATAATAAAGGCGGAGTGGAAGCAATTACAGAGGCATTCAAAAAAATAGCGAGTCTTGTTTCTAATGTTCTGAAACCGATATTCAGGAGTGTTCGTTTTAGAAATATCGATATAAATATTATTGTTGCGTCTGATAATGCCGCCGATACCGCAATAAATTACGGCAGATTGTGTGCGGGAGTATATCCGGCACTGGGTATTATATTGAATGTAATAAAATATAACCAATATTCGGTAAATATAAAGCCCGATTTTAATAAAGAAAAAATTGAATTGGATATTTCAACTGAAATTTCGCTTATTCCGTGGGTTGTGATATTCGGTGCGGTTCATGCGTTGGTGAGATTCATAAAATTTAAGGCTAAGGGCGAATTGTAAAGAAAGGTTGTAATAAATATGGCTAATCATCTTGAAAATATGATGGACAACACGATGGATAAAATAAGACAAATGGTAGATGTTAACACTATCATAGGCGAACCCGTGATATGTCCTGACGGGACTGTTATTATTCCGGTATCGAAAGTTAGTTATGGTTTTGCGTCTGGTGGTTCGGATTTGCCGAACAAGAACGGTTCTGCACCGAAAGACAAGGATAATTTCGCAGGGGGCAGCGGTGCAGGTGTATCGATTCAGCCTGTTGCATTTTTGGTTGTCAATAACGGAAATGTAAAAATGCTGAATATGGAGTTCGATGGTGCTGTTGACCGTGTTATCGCCATGATTCCCGATATTGCCGACAAGGTAAGCGATTTGTTTAAACGTTCAAGCAAGAAAAACACTAAAGAGTCTGCCGGTGAGGACGAGGTTTAAGCATATTTTATAACTAATCCACATATATTTTGCAAAAACGAAAAAATGTATGTGGGGCGATGTGTGTTGAAAAAAATCTGGAGTATCATAGTTGTATTTTTGCTGGTAGGTATTCCGATAAGGGCGTATGCCGATGATATAGGGGCATACGCATATTGTTTATACTGTGCCAACAACGGCGAAATCCTCAAGGCGAACAGAGAAAATGAAAAACTTCCGATGGCAAGCACAACAAAAATCATGACGGCATTGGTGGGGCTGGAATCGGACAAAACTTCGGATAATATTGTTATATCTTCCGATATGTATGCGGAAGGCTCGTCAATGTACTTGGCAGATGGCGAAGTTTTATTCATGAGAGATATTATTGGCGGAATGTTGATGGTATCGGGAAACGATGCCGCAAATGCGATTGCTCTCACAGTTGGGGGCAGTTACGAAAATTTTGCTGATATGATGAACAAAAAAGCCGAGGGGATAGGTCTTTTCAACACACATTTTGTAACTCCGTCGGGGCTTGACGCAGAGGGACATTATTCGACAGCACTCGATTTATGTAAATTGATGTCCTACTGCATGAGCAATTCAGATTTTGCCGAAATTGATAAACAGCGGAGTATCACAATAAATTTTGTTGAGCCGAAAGGCAAAACTCAAACATATTATAATGAGAACAAACTTCTATCAAAATACGAGTGGTGTGTCGCAGGAAAAACAGGATATACCGACCTCGCAGGAAGAACTCTTGTGACGTGTGCCGAAAAAGACGGTGTGCGTTTGGTGTGTGCCACTCTAAATGACGGCAACGATTGGAATGACCACATATCTCTTTATGATTACGGATTTGAAAATACAAATCTTTCTCAGCCGGAGTCGGAAAGCAAAAAAATAAAAATTCCCGTGGTTAACGGAGAGTTATCGGAAATACTCATATCAACGGGCGAACCTCCGCTTGTTTGTGCCGGAGATAATACGGACGTTTCGGCAGTGTACGATATTCCGAAATTTTTGTATGCTCCGGTGAGCAAGGGCGACAAAATCGGTGAGCTGAAATATTATACAGGCGGTGTTTATGCCGGCAAAACCGATGTTTTTGCAGATGAATCATCAGAAATCGGCGATTTTGAAACATCGTTTATTGACAACACGGCGAGTTTTTTCATAAAAATAAAAAATTTCATATTAAAACATACAAATCAATCAAAGAAAAGAAAAGGAAGTTAAATAATGGGAGAAAAAATCAGACTTCAAAAAGTGCTGGCTCAAAGCGGAGTAGCATCAAGGCGAAAGGCGGAGGAGCTTATAATTCAAGGAAGTGTCAAGGTTAACGGACAAACGGCGAACATAGGTGATAAGGTTGATCCCGAAAGGGACAAAATAACGGTAAAGGGCAAACGAATCAGCGTAACGGCGAAAAACAAGCATTATTACATAATGCTCCACAAGCCGAGAGGATACGTCACAACAATGAAAGATGAAAAAGGCAGAAAATGCGTTGCCGAGCTTGTTAAGGATTTTCATACAAGAGTATATCCGGTGGGCAGACTCGACAGAGAAAGCGAAGGACTTCTTCTTCTGACGAATGACGGCGATTTTGCAAACAAGGTGACTCATCCGGCAAAGCACGTTGCGAAGGTTTACAGAGTTACCATAAGACCCGACATAACCAAAGAACAGCTTGAACAAATGCGTAACGGAATGGAAATTGACGGATATAAAACTCTTCCATGTGATGTTCATGTATTGAAGAGGGAAGAGGGCAGAGTTGTTCTTGAGATAGTTTTGAGAGAGGGAAAAAATCGTCAAATAAGGCGAATGTGTGAAAAACTCGGCATAGAAGTCGCACGACTGAAACGCACAGCAATTGGTCAAGTAAAGTTGGGAATGCTCCCACAGGGCAAGTGGAGAGAGCTTTCGGCTGACGAAGTACACAGACTTTCGGCATCGCCGAATACGACAGTCGGAAACGGCGACTGACCGAGGAGGAAAACCGAAATGAGGGGGATATATGAGGAAATTAATATTTACGGTTACGGTTGTAAATACCGTACTTAATTTTATGGTAATAAGCCTTTTTATGGCTGATGAAGTCATAACTTTTTATAACATTTCGGGAGAGGCATTATTTTGGGGGAGCAAGTGGTTTTTCGGAATTTATGCGATTATACCGCTCATAATATCCGGAGCATTTTTTGTTTCGGAAATTATATCAAACAAGAACAACAAACTCGATGACGATGAAGAGGAAAAAAGTGCGATAGATGATTTTCTTTCAGGAATCAGCACAAAAAGCGATAATGCGGATATGCTTCTGACATGGTTTTCGGCGATAATAAGCTGGGTTATGTCGGGATTTGCACTCAACAATATAGAGAACATCGGTGTTATAATGCCATCGATAATAGTCGTTATATTGAGTTCGTTTGTGATATTCACATCATCGTTGTACAGCGGCGGCGATAACGCAAAATTGTGCGGAATCAGCGTCAAGTGGCTCGAAAATAACAAGGAAGTCGCTAAACGTTCAAAGCGTCTGGCTATGATGCTCGGCGTTACCTCGGGCATGATAGGCGTGTGCCTTGCGGCGTGGTCAATAGTAGTTAATAATAATATGCCTAATTGTATCGCTGTTGTGGAACTGGTCGTGATGTCGCTGGTCGTTCCTATGCTTTACTCTCGCTTATCGTTGAAATAGTTGGCTTTTCTTTGTAACCCATTTTCTTTTTTCTCTTCTTTTTTTGAAAAAAAAGAAGCAAAAAAACTTTTACTATGCTGTGCCGTTAGCTTTTCTATGTAACCCTTTTTCTTTTTCTCTTCTTTTTTTGAAAAAAAAGAAGCAAAAAAACTTTTACTGTGCTGTGCCGTTGGCT
>CACXHC010000145.1 GCA_902767285.1 uncultured Ruminococcus sp. | reverse complement strand
TTTGCAGTCGGATTTGTTTAAGTTTAAGGAATATTCGTTTAAACACCTAAAATTTATATAGTAAAAGTTTTTTTTGCTTCTTTTTTTTTCAAAAAAAAGAAGAGAAAAAAAGCCCAATCTACTTAGCAAGCTCAGATAAAAGGATTTTAAGTGTAGTATAATCGGCAACGCCGGTAACTTCGATGGAATTAGCGGCTTGGAATCTGCCCACTGCTTCGGCTGTTTCTTCGGTGTAATCCTGATCCGGCTCATCGCTGAAATATCCGAGCTGTGCAAGACGCTCCTCAATATACATTATGGCATCATACGACTCGCCCACCATATAATATATATCCGGCTCCGGTTCAAATGGAGGCTCGTACTTCTCCTTTGGGGGCTGATTTTCTTTCTGCTTTATCAAGAGTTCGTCGGGCCACTCCTGAACCTGTACATAAGAAGAATGTGTTTTTGCCGCCATAAAATCTGTTATCTGAATACAGCTTGCTCCCTGAAGTTCAAAAAATTTTGCCGGAATTTCGTAAATCGTTTCTTTCGAAATCGCTTTGAGTGATTTCAAATCGTTATGCTCCGAAATTTTTTTCAAAATACCTGAGTCACAAAATATAGTGTCGGGATTGCCTTTCAGCAACGTGTCTATTCCAATAACGCCGTCATCATCGGCGGCGGCTATATTGGTGAGTCCTGCATACTCGAAAAGCTGATCCGCAAAATCATGACCGTATGCAACTACACATTCGTCATCGCTGACATCATAAATATAACAAACTGTCGAAACTACATTCTCGTCAGATACGCTCGATTTGATATTTTCAAGTGCATTACGAAATTCCTCGAATGTTTTTAATGCCTGAAGTTTTCCCGTGTATCCGCCCGCAACTGATGCCGCAACATTACTGTATAACTTGCTCATGGAATTAATATCATCGGCAGACCTCATTACAAGATACGATACTCCCATTTTTTCGAGCTGTTCCGCTGTTTTATCATCAAAGCAACTGTCGGCAAGTATAAGATCTATTCCAAGACTGCTTATAACACCCATGTCGGGGCTGTCGGCCGTTCCTACGGACGGCAGGGGCGACAAAATCTCTTGACCGCATGAGTCACTCCTCGCCGAAAGTTTGCCCTCGTATCCGCAGGCGATAACTATATCAGCTAAATTTTCGCTCAGAACCGCTATGTTGCTCGGAGCTTTTTCAATAACGAGATTTCCGACAGTTACAGGATAATCAAATTGCTGTTCATCGTTTTTTATCAAAAAATTACATGAAGTAGCTGAAAGCATAACACACGCCGCCAATATTACGGCAACGATTTTCTTCATAAAAAATCTCCTCCGTTTTACTTTTTATAATTTGGAACTACATTCATTAACGCATTTTTCTATATAATTTCTTATATCTTCGGCACCCTCTCCGGTAACTGCCGAAAACGGAAATTTCGGCACATCTTGAAATTCCGCAAGCTCTTTTTCGAGTTCCTCAAGACGCTTGATTTGCTGTGTCTTTTTCAACTTGTCTTTCTTTGTAAGAACTATTATAAACGGAAATCCCTTCGATGAAAGATATTTTATCATGTCCATATCATCATTAGATGGAGCGTGACGCATATCTATTATCTGAACAACCAACGCAAATCGTCTGTCCTGATTAAAATAGCCTTCCATCAGCTTCGCCCATCTCTCTTTTTCCGATTTCGATACTTTTGCATATCCGTATCCGGGCAAGTCAACAAGATGAAAATTATCTACTTTGAAAAAATTTATTGTTGCGGTTTTTCCGGGAGTGGCACTCACTCTCGCAAGCGCCTTTCTGTTTACCAGCTTGTTTATAAGCGAAGATTTGCCAACGTTGCTCCTGCCCGAGAATATCACCTCGGGCAGTTCGGACTTTTTTAGCTGAGATGCCGAACCAACGGCAAATTCAAAATCCGCATTATTAAAATTCATAAAACGCACCCCGTTAAACCGTTGTTCTGGTATCGTCGTTCTTGACCGAGGATTTTTTCTTTTTGGAGGAGTTCTTTTTCCCCTCGGCTGATGACCCGTCTTTATCTACCAAAAACGCGATCTCGAATACTTCATCAATAGTTTCAACCGGAAGTATTTTCAGTTGATCTCGTATATCTTCATCGATTTCGACAACGTCAGACTCGTTGTCTTTGGGGATTATCATAGTTTTAACGCCGGCTTTGTATGCTCCCATCGCCTTTTCTTTCAAACCGCCTATCGGGAGAACTCGCCCACGAAGTGAAATTTCACCTGTCATAGCAACAAATCTGTTCACAGGCTTTTTCGTGAGTGCTGATACTATCGCCGTAGTCATGGTTATTCCGGCTGAGGGGCCGTCTTTCGGAACAGCTCCCTCAAGTGCGTGAACATGAATATCCATATTCTTGTAAAAATCCGGGTCAATGCCGAGTTCCTTAGCTCTTTCACGAACACAGGTAATCGCTATTTGTGCGGATTCTTTCATAACATCGCCCAAAGAACCTGTTATGATTGTTTTTCCCGTACCATCAACAACCGCCGCTTCTATTGGCAGAGTAACTCCGCCTACCGCTGTCCACGCAAGACCGTTAACAAGTCCGACCGTGTGAACGGGAGGCAAATCTTCATTTTTATACTTTCGTGGGCCGAGATATTTTTCTATATTTTTGGAGTCTATCTTGTAAGTTTTTTTCTCTGAACTTTCGGCAACGCATTTGGCTACTTTTCTCATAACAGAGGCAATCGTTCTTTCAAGATTTCTCACCCCGGCTTCGCTTGTGTATCCATCGATAATATCGTAAATTACACTTGAGGAGAATTTGCACAAATCCGAGTCAAGACCGCAGTTAACAAGCTGCTTTGGAATAAGATGTTTTTTCGCAATATGATATTTCTCTTCCCTCGTATAACTGCCTATTTCGATAACTTCCATTCTGTCAAGAAGCGGTTTTGGAATATTGTTTTTGTCGTTAGCCGTTGTAATGAACATTACGTTGCTCAAATCAAACGGAAGGTCAATATAATGGTCTTTGAATGTGTAATTCTGCTCGGGGTCGAGAACTTCCAGCAACGCACTTGTCGGGTCGCCCTTGTAGTCAGATGATAATTTGTCTATTTCGTCAAGAATAATAAGCGGATTGTTAGTTTTTGCCGATATAATGGAAGAAATGATTCTGCCGGGCATAGCGGCAACATAAGTACGCCTATGACCTCTGATTTCGGCTTCGTCACGGATTCCGCCCAGAGCGACTCTCTCAACCTTTTTGTTTATCGCCGCTCCGATAGACTGGGCAATAGACGTTTTTCCCACTCCGGGAGGGCCTACAAGACAAATTATCTGACCTTTTACTTCAGGAGATAATTTTCTTACAGCAAGATATTCAAGCATTCTTTCCTTTATATCTTTCAAACCATAATGATTTTTTTCAAGAGCTTTTTCAACCGATTTTATATCGATTTTGTCCTTTGACGAAGTATTCCACGGCAAAGAAAGGCAGGTGTCTAAATAAAGCTGAATTACATACGCTTCCTGAGATGCGTCAGGCAAATGAGCCAGCCTTCTTGCTTCTTTCTTCAAAGTTTCTTTTATGGAATCGTCTATTTCGAGTTTTTCAATTTTCATCATATAATCGGCGTCAACGTCCAAATCGGAGTCGCCGAGTTCTTCCCTTATAGCTCGTATCTGCTCACGCAGGAAAAACTCCTTCTGATTATCTTCCATAAGCTCATTAGTTCTCTCAATAATGCCCCTTTGGATAACCAAAATTTTATTTCCTTTTTTGAGCGTGTTTATCAATATTTCCAGACGTTTTTCGACGTCAAATTCCTCAAGGATTTCTTGTTTGGATTCGTAATCCGAAACAGCATGGAACGCCACAAAATTGGTTATCTTTTCCGCCGAAGTTTCGTTTTTTACTTTGAGTTCTATATCATGGGAAATTTTGGAAAGGCTGAGATTAACATACTCCGAAAAAATCATTTTTACCAAACGCGTTTTGGCGACTTCTTCAATAGTCGGCTCATGCTCGTGGTATGTATATTTTACTATGTCAGCCCTAAAGAAATCAGGATTGTTCGACTCATCTACATATTCCATATTATAAGCAACAGCCCTTGAAACGCCCTCAAGAACAACTTTTATAAATTTCGCTTTGGGATTGTTGCTCGACTGAACTACTCTTGCAACAACACCTGTTTCGTAAAGCTGGTTGTCATAAAAAGGAAAAATGATCATTGGGTCTTTTTGAGCAGTTACAAAAACGAGTCTGTTTGTTTGAAGTGCCTTCTCGACTGCCTTTATATTGAAATCGAGTTCAAATTCAACATGAAGAACAGAGCTTGGGAACATTACAACTCCTTTTAATGCAACAACGGGCATAGAACCCATATCTTCAGCTGTATAACCTTTAATTTCAGCCATTTTTTCTATCATATACCGTCACCCTTTCTGTATTGTATTTTCTTATATTTGTAAATTGTGCAGTACTTAAAATTTCTCTGATTATGTATTGAATAACGTCTATAACAATGCTGTTTCCGAACTGCTTGTATGCTACGTTTTTGTTGTCCGATATGATAAACGAATCCGGAAATCCGTCAAGTCTCGCACATTCTCTCGGAGCAAGACGGCGGATTTTTCCGTTAACAAGATAAAGCCCTGTTTTTGCTCCTACTCCTCCCCCGAAAGCCGAAAGAGTTATTGCCGTTCCCTTCACGCTGTATATACGCTCCCCCTGACCGCCTTTGTTCACGATCCCTAACCGCAGCGGCTTTCCGCAATATTCTTCTTTGACATTTTGTTTCATGGTTATATCGGTTCTGTTTATTATAAAATCTTCGGTTTGAGAATCCGAAAGCAGAAAGTCACAAAGATGTTTTTTCAAAACAACCGGTTCGGGAAAATTAAATTTTTCGGTGCCGAGTTCATTTCTGAAGCAAACAAAAAATATTCTGTATCTTGCTTGAGGAACACCGTATTTTGAGGCATCGAGTATTTTATAATTTACGCTGTAACCGAGATCTTCGAGAGTTTTTTTTACAACAGCAAGAGTATTTCCGTTATCGTGAGAAGCAAAATTCTTGACGTTTTCAAGAAGTATTATTTCGGGACGTTTTTCTTTGACTATTCTGGCAACATCAAAAAACAGAGTACCTCTTGTATCTGCAAAGCCGAGCTGTTTTCCCGATATTGAGAACGGCTGACACGGAAACCCGGCACACAAAATATTGTGGTCGGGAATATTTTTTTCGTTTATGGCAGTAATATCCCCTTTAGGTTTTTCGCCGTAATTGAGTTCATATATTTTTTGTGCATCTTTATCCCATTCACTCGAAAAAACACACTTCGCCCCAAAGCTCTCCAAAGCTTTGCGAAAAGCACCTATTCCTGCGAACAAATCGATAAATGTAAAACCTTTCAGAGATTTATTTTCACCTTTTTTCAAATTTATCATAAAATGCACTTTTCCATATTTTTAATGCTGAAAACTATAAATGAGCCAAAGTGAGATACTCCCTCAAGGAGCATTAAGTCCCCCTCTTCGAGAGAGGTGTCAGCGAAGCTGACAGAGGGAGTTTTACAATTTGACAAAGAAATCAAAATTTACTCATGTATAGCTGTAAAATTAGTGTACACCTGCGTCTTAACAACCGCCGCAGGTGTAAACCGTACTCATATAATATTATAACTGTCAGCTGCGTTCAATATCTGCCAACTCAAGACCATTAACGCAATTTTCGGTTATTGTTATCTTTTTTATTGTTTCGTCCGAGGGTGATGTAAACATCAGCTCGCCCAGTATTCCCTCAAGGATCGCCCTAAGACCTCTCGCACCGGTTTCCTGCTTTATAGCTTTTTGAGCGATGGCTTTCAAAGCTTCATCGGTAAAGCGAAGTTTTATTCCGTCCATATCAAACAATTTTTTGTACTGAGTTATTATGGAATTTTTCGGCTCGGTGAGTATTGATATGAGCGATTCTTCATCAAGCGGATGCAGAGCCGCTATAACGGGCAGTCTGCCGACAAGCTCGGGAATTATGCCGAATTTCACCAAATCATGAGAAACGACCTCGCCCATCCAGTCGGATTTTCTGAACTCGTCTTTGCTGTGAACCTCTCCTCCGAATCCCATAGTTGAGGAACTTTTTCTTTTTTCGACTACTTTTTCAAGACCATCAAAAGCACCTCCGCAGATGAAGAGGATGTTTTTTGTATTTATTTTGATATAATCCGCCTGAGGGTGTTTTCTTCCGCCATTTGGAGGAACATTTGCAACCGTTCCTTCGACAATTTTCAAAAGAGCCTGCTGAACGCCCTCACCGCTGACATCTCGTGTAATAGACGGGTTTTCGGATTTACGTCCGATTTTATCTATTTCGTCTATATAAATGATGCCTCGCTCAGCCTTTTCGATATTGCCGTCAGCGGCTTGAATGAGCCTGAGGAGGATATTTTCGACATCTTCACCGACATAGCCCGCCTCGGTGAGCGTGGTTGCGTCTGCGATAGCGAACGGAACTTCCAACGCTTTGGCGAGGGTAGATGCAAGAAGGGTTTTTCCTACTCCGGTAGGGCCTAAGAGAACGACGTTGCTTTTTTCGATTGTGTCATCGTTGCCGGAATCGACATTCATTATACGTTTATAGTGATTATAAACCGCAACGCAAAGAGTTTTTTTGGCTTCGTCCTGACCAACAACATATTCGTCAAGATACTCTTTCATTTTCTGCGGTTTCATAAGATTTAGTTTTGAGGAAGAAAAGCTTTTCTTTTTGCCGGAAGTTTTAAAATTGCTTCCTCGTTCCTCATCAAGAATTGAACTGCAAAGTGAAACGCAGCTGTCGCAAATATACACACCTTTTCCGGCAATCATTCTTACAACTTCGTCCTGCGACCTTCCGCAGAATGAACAAGTTACTTTTTTATCATTGTTACCTTTTACCGGCATAACCTTTTTCCTCTTTTTTTGATATATATTATTTTTTTATCTGTTTGTTATTATTTTGTCTATAAGACCATACTTGAGAGCTTCTTCGGCAGTAAGCCAGTTGTCACGGTCTGTGTCTGCAACAACGGTTTCGTAGGGCTGACCGGAACACTCGGCAAGAATTGTGTTGAGTCTTTTCTTTGTGTCGAGAATATGATTTGCAGCTATCTCGATTTCGGTCGCCTGACCCTTAACTCCGCCGAGGGGCTGATGTATCATAACTTCGCTGTTCGGAAGAGCCATTCTCTTGCCCTTTGCTCCCGCCGCAAGAAGAACAGATGCCATGCTCGCCGCAAGTCCCATACAGATAGTATTTACGTCACATTTTATATAATTCATGGTGTCGTAGATCGCCAAGCCGTCTGTAACAGAACCGCCGGGGCTGTTTATATAGAAACTGATGTCTTTTTCGGGGTCTTGTCCCTCAAGATAAAGGAGCTGAGCTACAATAAGGCTCGATGTAACGGAATTTACTTCGTCTGTAAGCATGATGATTCTGTCGTTCAGCAATCTTGAGTAAATGTCGTAAGAGCGTTCTCCTCTGCTGGTCTGTTCAATTACATAAGGGATTGATGCCATAATAATTACCTTCCTTTTTAGTTTTATTTTTTCTTCTTTTTTTGAAAAAAAAAGAAGCAAAAAAAACTTTTGTTGCTTGTTGCGGTCACCGTCACTATTGCCTCCCCTAATGCAGAGGAGGCTCTTGTGAAATTATTTTATAACTGCGGTTGCCTTAATTGTATCCATAGCTTTCGACACAAGAACATCTTTAAAGAGGTCATCTTTGGAAACAAGTTCTTTTACTTTGTCGAGTTCCAAAGAATACTGCTCAGCGAGTTTTTCGTATTCTTTTTCAACATCTTCTTCGCTTGCTTCCAACTTTTCGATTTCAGCTATTTTCTCAAGAGCGAGTCTTAATTTGACTTGTTTTTCTGCCAAAGGAGCAAGCTGTTCACGAATCATTTCTTCGTTTGCACCTGTGTACATCATGTAATCTTCCATGCTAAGACCCTGAGAACGGAAATCCATAGCCTGTTGTCTGTACATATCTGTAATGCGGTTTTCGTACATAGCCTGAGGAATTTCGCCTTCGACTTTCTCTATAACAGCATTAGCGAGTTTATCTTCGATTTCTTTATCTCTTCTGTCGTTGAGTTCTTCTTCGAGGTCTTTTGCAACTTCTTTTCTGTAATCCTCAACTGTTTCGGAGTCAACGCTTACATCCTTTACAAATTCATCGTCAAGCTCGGGAATAACTTTTGTTTCTATGTCGTGAATTTTTATTTTGAATACAGCCGGCTTGCCTGCAAGTTCGTCAACCTGATACTCCTCGGGGAATGTAACATCAATATCAAATTCTTCGTCTACATTGTGACCGATGAGTTTTTCTTCAAATCCCGGAATAAAATTGCCCGAACCGATATTGAGCTTGTACATCTCGCCTTTACCGCCTTCAAAAGCCTTGCCGTCCATAAATCCTTCAAAATCTATTGTAACGGTGTCGCCGTTTTCAACAGGTCTGTCGGTAACAGATTCGGTAATAGCCATTTGCTTGCGTTTCAGTTCGATTCTTTCGTCAATTTTTTCGTCTGTAACTTCAACAGCCGGAACTTCTATTTCCAATCCTATGTAGCCGTCTATGTTGATTTCGGGATATGTAGAAACTTTTACTTTGAATACAAATCCGTCTGTTTCGGACGCACTTACTACTTCTATATCAAGTATTTCGGGAATAACATTGAGTCCGGCTTGCTTAACGGCTTCATCAAATGCATCGGGATAGAGTTCTTTCATAGCGTCCTCATAGAAAAACTTTTTGCCGTACATTTTTTCAATTACGGATTTGGGAGCTTTGCCCTTTCTGAATCCGGGAATATTGATTTTACCAACTTGTCTTTTATAAACTTTGTTTACCGTTTTTTTGAAAGTCTCGCCGTCAATAGCGATTTCAAGTTCTGTTTTGTTTGTTTCGATTTTATTAACGCTTTTCAATTCCATTTTATTTTTTCCTCCTGAATTTCCTCGTGAAAAAAGATTCCGTAATATTATAACACAAAAGTTAGAACAAATCTATCTTTTTTATGAATTTTCTGTAAAATTATTATTGTCACTTACTGGAATGAGCCTGAACTGCGTGTAATCGCCGGAAATTAGATAAAATTCTATTCCGTCATAAATGCCCGAAACCGCTGATGCGTGGTTTTTCTTTCCGTGAAGATGACCGTAATAACAGCGTTTTATGCCACATTCACGCAAAGTATCCATTATTTCGGGACACTCAACACCGCCGAACACCGGCGGATAATGCAGAAACGCAACAGGCTCGCCCCCGAGTTTCTGTGCTTCTTCAAATGATTTTTTGAGTCTGCCGGCCTCACGCCGAATGACTTTTTCGTCATGTTCGCCGTGAGCATCATAAAACCAACCTCTTGTTCCGCAAACCGATATATTGCCTATGCGGTAAGAATTGTTGTGAAGTATCGATATTGTTGATATTTCGTTTGCCAAAAAAAACTTATCCATTTTGGATTTGGTTTGCCACCAATAATCGTGATTGCCCTTCATGAGAATTTTTTTGCCGGGCAGAGATTCGATAAACTTAAAATCCGGAAGAGATTCGTTTAAATCGAGTCCCCACGAAATATCACCGGCAATCAAAACAACATCGTCATCGCCAACTGTATTACGCCAATTTTGCTCCAACCGACTCACATAATCGCTCCAGCCCGTGAAAATATCCATAGGCTTGTTTACTCCGAATGATAGATGCGTATCGCCTATAACGTAAAGTGACATTACTGCACTCCGAGAGTTGAAAGCACAAAATCAGCCATTTCGGATTTATCGCAAACGCTCGAAAAACGAGTTTCTTTTGTTTTCAGAGCGGCAAGCGGTGCGGGAACATCGGTATTTGTTTTTTGACTCAGCATATCGACCATAGCAAATTCGTCATCGGGCAGAGTATCGTTTTCGGATACTGCCTCCAAAACTGCCTTGCTGAATTTATACGGGCTTGCCGTTGAGTCGATAACAGTAACGGTTTTGTCGCCTGTTTTCTCGACGTAATCTTTGTATACGCTGACTGCAACCGCTGTATGAGTATCGCAAAGATAGCCGTATTTGTTGAAGAACTCGCCTATTATCTGCTGAGTTTTTTCATCATCACAGAAACCGCCTGCGAAAATATCGGTAATTTTTGATTTGGTTGTATCGTCAACGGAATACTTGCCCTCTGTTTTGAGAGAAGTCATCCAGCTTTTAACAAGAGTGTCGTTTCCATCTGTCATGTGATACAGGAATCTTTCAAGATTTGAGGAAACAAGAATATCCATAGAAGGCGAAATTGTAGCATAGAAATGTCTGTTTTTATCGTAAACGCCTGTCGAAATGAAATCTGTAAGAACGTTGTTGGAGTTGGATGCACATATAAATTTGTTTATCGGCAGACCCATTCTGTAAGCGTAGTAAGATGCAAGAATGTTTCCGAAATTACCTGTCGGAACAGCAACGTTTATTTTGTCGCCGAGACTTATTTTGCCGCTGTTGAGCAGATTTGCGTATGCCGAAAAATAGTAAACTATCTGCGGTAAAAGTCTGCCCCAGTTTATCGAGTTGGCTGACGAGAAAATATATCCGTTTTCGTTAAGTTTTTTGATAAGGTCTTTGTCGGTGAAAATTTGCTTAACGCCTGTTTGAGCATCATCGAAATTGCCCTTGATTGCACAAACCGCAACATTGTTGCCCTCTTGAGTGTTCATCTGTCTTTTTTGCATGGGGCTAACGCCGTCAACAGGATAGAACACCATTATTTTTGTGCCGTCAACATCCTTGAAACCTTCGAGAGCAGCTTTGCCTGTATCGCCCGAAGTTGCAACGAGAATAACAACTTCCTTGTCGGGAGATGTTTTGCGAAGCGATTTTGTTAAAAGATGCGGGAGAATTTGAAGTGCCATGTCTTTGAATGCCGAAGTCGGGCCATGCCAAAGTTCGAGAATATTCATATCTGTATCGCCGAATTTTTCAAAGGATATGGGTGCAGGGTCGTCCGAACCGAATTTCTCTTTTGTGTAGGCTTTTTCAACGCACTCGTCTATTTCTTCCTTGGTAAAATCATCGAGATAATCGGAGAGGATTTTTTTTGCACGTCCTCTGTAATCGAGCTTAGCGAGTTCCGATATATCATCAAGGGTATAATGCGGAATTTCAACAGGAACAAAAAGTCCGCCGTCTGTCGATATTCCCTGTGCTATTGCCTGAGATGCCGATACAACGATTTTTTTATCTGTCGTACTGTTGTATTTCATGTTTTTCAATCCCTTCATAATAAGTTGTGTGCTGTTACACTTTCACACAATGTATTTTACACTATATCAAGCCAAAAGTCAACTGTATATAGTACAGTTGACTTCAACAGGCAATACGGTATTTTTGGTGAAATTTTTAGTTGATATTATCATTTTGATATGATACAATATTGTTACATAACGGCTTTGATGACCTTTACTTCATCATTTTTTATTTTGAGTATTTTGGGTTTTTCGTCAAAATAACCGTATGTACCCATAAATGCCTGAAAACCTTTGAAATCATAATGACAAATAACACATTCGTTTATAATGTCCAAACCGCTGTAATCATAATGGGAAGTACAAATATAATTGTCATCATCAAATTGTTTTACATACTCTAAATTTTTGCACAAAAGATATGCTCCTGCGGAAAATCCGAGATAGTTTGAACCTCTTGATATTTGAGATTTTATAAACTCATCAAGCCCATATTTTTTGACAAAATAAAGCAATCTGAAAGTATTTCCGCCGAGAACGGCAATATTATCATAATTTTTTTTTGTGATTATGTCGTGATTTGAATGTGTGTATATATCGATTTTATCCGCCGAAAATCCGCACTTTACCGCACCTTTTTTCTCTTCTGCCGAGGCAATATCAGGCGATTCGCTCGCCAGCGGAATAATTAACATACTGCCCGAGGTATTTTTCAATTCATCGCATATTTTTTCTGATGTTATTATCTGTCTGAATCCGTACGAACTTAAAATTATCATAAAACCGCAACTCCTTCGCAAATATTATTATACCATAAAAATGACCGTTTCGGAAGTGATGTTATGCTAAAAAATTTAATTTTTATATCCCAAATTGCCGACCCTGTTTATTTGCCTGATGTTATAATTAATTCGGATCAGCCGAAAGACCCTCTCTCAAAAATTATTGACTGGATAAGCTGTAACTCGGGTGTAATATTTCAAATAATGGTTTCGATTATTGTTATAGAAATAGTCGCATCTGCCGTAAGATATTTGATTTACACGGTAAGAAGGGATAAAGAACTTTTGAACGAGGAAAAGTGATTTCGAATGATAGAAAATTTTTTTAAAAGACTTTTTTTTGGGATAATATCGGGAATAATCCTAATATTTATGCTTTACATATTGGGAGCGGCATCGGAACTTTTTGTTATGATAGGCAACATTTTTTCGGAAGAACCCAAACCCCTTCTGATTCCTCTGCTTTGGAAATTTACGACATTTGCCGGATTTATGAAGATTGGCTCATCGGTGGGCGGGGTTATCGGAAGCACTGTTGGCATGATAAGCATATTTCTGCACACATCAGCGGAAGAAGAGCGAATTGAAATTCGTGAACGCAAGCAGTCCGCTGCAAAACAATCTACAGAAGAAAAGAAAAAGCACATAAACCGAGTAGAAAATGCACGCTCGTTAAAAAATAAGGCAAACAAAATTTATGATGATATAAAAATGCAAAACTCCGAACTTGAAAAAATGCGTGTACAGGCGGTAAAATCCGACAACAGTTCTCTTGCGGCGGCTTTTTCGGAAATAGAGAAAATTTACAAACTGAACGAAAAAATCACTCGAATAGCAGATGACGAGCTTAACAATCTCAATTAGTAAAAGGAGTGTCCGAAATTATGATTTCTGAATACGCCCACCTGCTTGAACAGCGTAATTTTGACGAAGTTTTAAAAATTGCAGACAAAATTTTGTCTAAGAATTTCAGCAATTCAAAAGCTTATTTTTTGAAACTGCTCGCCATTGAAAAATGCTCCAACGCATACGAGCTTTTGGCTATCGGAAAGAAATTTTCGTATCTGCCTTTTTTTCAAAATGCCATGAAATTCGCCTCTACCGAAGAACGGGCTTATCTTCAAAAAATCGATTATTACAACGAACTTGTCAGAAACGAAATTTTGAAAAAAATACAGATTATCAAATCAGCCGAAATAAACACGCTCGACCTTAAAAGTCAGCAAACAAGCATCATAGATGACGCTTCGAAACTTGTCAGCGAACTTCGGGAAACTGCCGGAAAAAAAGAGCAAATTTACAAAAAGCTCATGGAAAATGTTAACGCATACAACTCGCATATCGAAATCCACAGAGATATTTTTCAGGAAGAAAAAATATCTTTTGAGAAGCATCTTTTTTATATTCAAGATTTAGATAAGCTGGAAGATTCGGATTTTGCCATTCACTTTTCCGAAATGAAAAAATTCGCAGATGCCTGCACAAAAGAATACAATCAATGTTCCTCGCCGTACCTTGATAAACTCAAATCCGAAATAGGCAAACTCGAACACGAACTCGTTATATCGGGGGCAAAAATCAAAGAAATAACGGCTCTCATATCATCATGCGGGGAGCGTTTTGAAACTCTCGAAAAGTCAATAAGCGACATCTCGGAAAAATACAATGAATTAAGGGAAAAAACCGAAAAATCGGGATATTCCGCAGTCAGCCAATTTATAACCAGAGATGAAATAATAAGAAACGTCTACACGGTTGCCGGAGATAATTTATGAAATACGTTATCGATACTTTGGCGGATTTTTTGAACGAGTTTGACAAATTCAGCCAGCAGTCAGCTATAATAAGGGCTTCGGCGGAAAAGCACTCCGAAGAGGCAAAAAGCAAATTTGAAGAGAAAAAACATCAGCTTGAAAACGCCGTGGGTGATTATTCCGAAAGCATAAAAAAATATGATGATGAAATCATGAGCGGAAATTTCGGACATATAGACGACTGTTTCTCCCAAAACATGACCGCCGTAAACAATGCCGTGATTCGTTATTCTGAGCAGTTTGACGAGTTACAAAGCAAATACAAAACTCTGCTTCAAAATATCGAAAAAGAGAAAAAGACCAGTCTTTCGAGTGCCGAAGAAGAATTTAAATTTAAATTTCCGCCCGATGAAATGATGCGGGAATTTGCCGATTTTTTTGGTGATACTTCGTACAAAAAAGCTCAAATCGGCGAAGTTACTTTTGATTCTTGGCAATTGCCCAAAATAGAACAGTACGCTTGGGACATTTTTTTCAGAGATTATATGTTTATGACAAAAAATTTAAGCTGTGGGGACTCGTATCTCGACAGCAACGGAAAAATCATGACCGCAAAAAGATACTCGTGGCAATTTCGCCTTCCTCTTGTGATATATTATGATGAGGCTATACGCTTTGTTATTCAGTACACCGATGAAAGCAGAGATATTGTTGCGTATCACATTAATTCGATAGCCGTCAGTTTGCTGAAATCTCCGCCGTATGACGAGCCTCAGTTTATTTTTATAGTTCCCGAAGATATGGAGCAGTATTTTTCGGTATTCAACGATTTTTCGGCGGAAGATATTATTTGCAGTGAGGACGATGTAATATCGGTTCTGCTCGACCCCGACTACAAAAACAAAATTTTTATTGCCGTGGATTTTCCGGCGAATCTGTCGCCCTACACTCTTTCTCTTCTGAACAAGAAGCGAGATATTATAATCGCTTTTAACCGTGATGAATATGCCCTCGCCGATGACGAAACAAAGCAATCCGCAGACGAAATAATATCTTCGGCGAAGAATATTCTCAAACTAAGCAACAGCGGACTTACGACAAGTTCGTTCAATCACATCAATATTGTTGTCAATATAACGCCGGACTCTTGAGCCGACAATATATATTAAATAAAATTTTATGGAGGACAAAATTATGAATGGTAATGTACGCCCCGAATCTATGGAAAGAATCACAACTGAAGAACTCGCTCAAAAATTCATTGACGAGCAAATTGAACAACTCAAAAAGCAAATCGGAAACAAAAAAGTTCTGCTTGCACTTTCGGGCGGAGTTGACAGCTCGGTTGTAGCGGCTCTTTTGATAAAGGCAGTTGGTCAGCAGTTAGTTTGTGTTCACGTTAACCACGGACTTCTCCGCAAAGGCGAACCCGAACAAGTTATTGAAGTATTCAGAGGTCAGATGAACGCAAATCTCGTTTATGTTGATGCTGTTGACCGTTTTCTTGACAAGCTCGCAGGAGTTTCAGACCCCGAACAAAAAAGAAAAATCATTGGTGCAGAGTTTATTCGTGTTTTTGAAGAAGAGGCTCGCAAGCAAGACGGAATAGAATTTCTCGCACAGGGGACAATATATCCCGATATTCTCGAAAGTGACGGAGTAAAGGCACATCACAATGTAGGCGGACTGCCCGAAGATCTTCAGTTTGAGCTTGTTGAACCTCTTAAACTTCTTTTCAAAGACGAAGTAAGAGTTGTGGGAAAAGCTCTCGGACTTCCGGATAATATGGTATATCGTCAGCCATTCCCCGGCCCGGGTCTTGGTGTTAGATGCTTGGGAGCAATCACCCGTGACAGACTCGAAGCGGTAAGAGAGTCGGATGCTATTCTCAGAGAAGAATTCAGCAAAAACGGTCTTGAGGGCAAAGTTTGGCAGTATTTCACGGCAATTCCGGATCTCCGCTCGGTGGGCGTTAAAGACGGCAAGCGTACTTTTGCATATCCTGTTATCATCAGAGCAGTTAACACTAAAGATGCCATGACCGCTACCGTTGAAGATATTCCGTTTGCACTTCTCCAGCATATAACTCAGCGTATAACAACCGAAGTCGAAAACGTTAACCGTGTTCTTTACGATTTAACTCCGAAGCCTTCAGGCACAATTGAATGGGAATAAAAGCTCAATCAAATATTGAGGTGAAACTGAATGGCGGAAATAAAACTTTTTTCCATTAGTAATAATATCGTAAAAGAAAGAACGTCATCTGAGGTTATTCTTGAAAAAGAACTTCAAAACCTAATTGAACAAAACATGGAAACATTTTTTGGAGTACGTTTTTTAAAAAGTGAATACATAATCACTAATGGACGCATGGATAGTATTGGAATTGATGAGAACAACAGTCCTGTTATTTTTGAATATAAGCGTAGCCAAAACGAGAACGTTATTAACCAAGGATTATTTTATCTTGACTGGCTATTAGACCATAAAGCTGATTTTAAATTGCTTGTAATCGAGAAAATGGGACTAAAAGCCGCAGAAAATATAGATTGGACTGTTCCGTGTGTTATTTGCATCGCTAATAGTTTTACCAAGTATGATATTCACGCTGTTAATCAGATGCAAAGAAATATAAAATTGGTCAGTTATCATAAATATGATGATGATTTAATTCTGTTTGAACATCTGAACATTCCCTCTACAAAACCAGTATTGGATAATTCACCAAACAAAGGCGAAACTAAAAACACGTTGCAGAAATCTCATACTGAAAAACTCGCTTCCGCTTCAGACGATATGAAGAATTTATACTACTCTGTTTGTGATTACGTTGAATCTTTAGGTGATGACATAGTAAAAAATCAACTAAAACTTTACTTGGCATATAAAAAAGTACAAAACATGGTATGTATAGAAATCTACAACAAGCAAATAATTTTATATTTAAAAATCGACCCTGACACGGTTGACTTAGAAAAAGGATTCACACGAGATATGAGAAACACCGGACATTACGGAACAGGCGATTTGCAAGTTATTATCAAAAACGCAACAGATTTTGAAAAAGCAAAATCATTATTAAACAGAGCATATAACGAAGCGTGAATTTAACAAAAACAAAAAATGCACTGTCATCAAGTTAGATGGCAGTGCATTTTCAGCGTCCCGAAAGGGAGTCGAACCCCCGACCTGTTGCTTAGGAGGCAACCGCTCTATCCTACTGAGCTATCGGGACATATTATGTTTTTTGCATTACAATAATATCACACAAAAAACTTTTTGTCAATTGTTTGTTACTTGGTGCTGTAAGAAATTGGCTTTTTCTTGGGAAAACCTTTTTTTTTTTTTTTTTTTTCCCAAAAAAAAGCCAATTT
>CACXHC010000144.1 GCA_902767285.1 uncultured Ruminococcus sp. | reverse complement strand
TTTTGTATAAGTGAGGGCAGATAACGGACCTTTTCAGTGTTTTTCCTTAAAAAATATTATGGATCATACTCAAGATGCCCCAAAAGTAATCAGAGATTTTCTGGTTTATATGAGCGTTGTTAAAGGTAAATCTGACAACACCGTAAAAGAATATTATTTTGATTTGCGAACTTTTTTTAGATACATAAAACAATCTTATGGACTCGTTTCCAAAGACATAGAGTTTTCGCAAATCGGCATTGATGATATTGATATAAATCTTATAAGAGAAATCACACTTGACGACGGATATGGATTTATGTTGTTCTTACAACAGCAACGCAATAACAGTCCAGCATCAAGACGTCGAAAAGTTTCATCACTGTCATCGTTTTTTAAGTATCTGACAAACAAAAAAATGCTGTTGGATATTAATCCATTGGAAGCCTTAGAAAGTCCCAAAATCGGAAAACGATTACCAAAACATTTATCGCTCGAACAGTGTTATGCTTTACTGAATGCAGTTGACGGCCCGTATAAAGAACGTGATTATTGTATTCTTGTTTTCTTTTTAAATTGCGGAATGCGTCTATCTGAGTTGTGTTCTATAAATTATAACAGCATATCGGACAACAAACTAACAATTATTGGTAAAGGTGACAAAGAACGCCAAGTTTATCTTAATCAAGCTTGTGTCGATGCTTTAAATGCGTATATGAAAGTTCGTCCTGTTGATGGTGTTCGTGACAAATATGCTCTCTTTATAAGTCGTCAGATGAACCGATTGAGTCCTAAAAGCGTTCAAGCTATCGTATACAAATATCTAAACAAAATTGGTCTTGACGGACAAGGATATTCCGTGCATAAGCTCCGACATACTGCCGCTACTCTTATGTATCAATACGGCGGAGTTGACATTCGAATACTAAAAGAAATTCTCGGTCACGAAAATTTGGGTACAACAGAAATATATACACACCTTTCTGATAATCAATTGGCGGATGCTGTAAATTCTAATCCTCTTGCCAACGTAAAATCCGAAAAAAAAGAGTGATTTTAGAACCAATGTTCTAACGAAATTGTCATTCACCACTAAAAACCTGACGTTTACACAAAACCCCTTTTTTTTCACTTCTTTTATGATATAATATTTTTACTGATCAAAAAGGAGGTGAAATTTTATGGCACGTTACAGTGTTGTTGAAGAGAATAATCATTTATACGGAATATCTGCATCTGACGGAGAA
Organism: uncultured Ruminococcus sp.; assembly: GCA_902767285.1. Classification (GTDB taxonomy): domain Bacteria; phylum Bacillota; class Clostridia; order Oscillospirales; family Acutalibacteraceae; genus RUG592. The sequence goes on along the minus strand of CACXHC010000144.1, from coordinate 3,075 downwards.
TATATACTTACAACAATAAACAACGTTTTTTCGGATTATTCAGAAGCAAAAAAGTATGTTGATTTATTCAATGAAAACGAACTTGATATAATTCATCTTGAACAAGTTATCTCAGACTATCTTTTGTACGGCGAAATTTAAAAGATACGGGTGGCAACGTTAATTATTTGCCACCCGTAATTTTTTTATTGACGTAGATATATTTTTTTGATAGAATATTGTTAGTTCTTTTTCAGGAGATTGTATTATGAACGTTTATGATTTCGATAAAACAATATATTATGATGACAGTACTTCGGATTTTTATATTTTTTGTCTAAAGCGTCATACTAAAATAATAACCCATTTTCCAAAAACGGCTTTGTTTTTCATAATGTATATACTGAAAATAAAAACAAAAACTCAGTTCAAAGAAGTTATGTACGAGTTTCTGCATGAAGTTGATATTGAAAAAGATTTAACGGATTTCTGGGATACTCACAAAAATAAAATAAAACCTTTTTATATGGAACATAAAAATCCAGATGATGTAATTATATCAGCATCGCCGGAATTTTTACTTAAACCTATATGTGATGAACTCGGCGTAGGCTGCCTTATGGCATCAAAAGTAAATCCAATAAGTGGAAAATACGATGGTCTAAACTGTCACGGAAAAGAAAAAGTCAGACGATTCAGAGAAAAGTTCGGTAATGCCATTATAGATGAATTTTATTCCGATGCTTATTGTGATACTCCTTTAGCCGAAATAGCGGTCAAAAGTTTTATGGTAAAGCGAGATAAGATTTCGGACTGGAAATTCAAAACAAGAGAAAGCAGACTTTGAAAACAAAGCCTGCTTTTAATAAGGATACCAACAATAAGTCTTAAAAAACATCCGGGAGTCCTCTTCCCTGCATTAATCTTTTCCCAAAAGATAATTAACCGAAACTTCCAGAATATCAGACAGAGCAACAAGTTCGATGTCCGTAACATATCTTATCTGTCCTTCGAGTTTTGATAACCCCGAGGCATTCATATCCACGCCTCTTACCTGCAGCTGTGCCAACAACTCTTTTTGCTTCATGCCTTTTTTCTTTCTCGCCAATTCTACTCTTGCACCGACCAAATTACGATCTCCAAGAGATTGCTTTCTTAAACGCATAGGCACATCTCCTTATATCTTTCTGTAGGTCTTTCAAGGGATACACTTCTAACTACAAATATTATACAATTATTATTAAAAAAATTCAAGTATTTCGAGTGATAAATTGAATAAGACTTTTTTGTATAATATCCATAAAAATGATTAGAATGTATAGAACATAATAAAAACAATTTATTTATTCAAAATATACATAAAAATTTAGAATATTATAAATTTAATAATTATATTCATGGAGGTTTTTTGTTTGAGCAAATTAAAATTATCATCAATTGTGGTGGCATTATTTATATTAATCATTTCATTTTCGGTAATACCTGTAAATGCTGATACAAATAATATTTCCATAAACATAAGCGAATTGGATATGACTATCGATGTTCCTTACGGAACTGATATTATAACAAATTCCGTTAAAAAAAATGATGAGCTTTTCAAAAATGGTACTTTTGATTACATTGAATCTATGACACAGATGCGTAAAGATAGTGCTGTTCTGTATGGAAAAAATCTGAAAGATAACTACGAAATAGAAATAATAAATACTCTGAATGAAAACAACATTAAAAATTTAACGAAATTATCACCAAAAAAGCAGAATAAGCTATTAAAAAAATATTCCAAAGAACCTGATATTGTGGAATCTGATATTTACGATAACGGAAAACTTGTTTTCTTTACATACTCACGAACCTTTAATGACGGAATAAACAGAATATTTTATAGTGACTACTTTACAATTTATAACAAAAACAATATCAGCATAAGGATTATTTCGCATAATGATAATTTGACTAAAGGCGAATTAGATATACTCAAAACAATGGCTGATTCAATACAGTTCCCTGTAAAGAAAAAAATTACTTTTTCTAATGTATTACACAGCAAGATGTTTATTACATTTCTAATTTTACCTCTCGCCTACTTTCTGATTTTTATATACAGAAAAAACGAAAACTCAATAAATAATTTTGCTTTGATGATTGTTTCAAAAATTCCGGCAAAAGAAAATAAATCAAGTAATCCAATCACATACACATCTGAGGATTCAAACAGTTCATTAGATGACAAAGATTACGATAATTATGAAGATATTGACCTTGATGAGGCAATTGCCACTTTTGATGAGAGTAATAAACAATGAGCAGAAATCTAAAACCCTACGAAAAAATAGAACGCAGTATAAATAAAAAATACAGAAAACAAATTTGGAATCCTTTTGTTGAAGCAGTAAAAAAATATGAACTTATTCAGCCAAATGACAAAATAGCTGTTTGTATATCAGGCGGAAAAGATTCTATGTTAATGGCTGTTCTTATGAGAATGTTGCAGAGATACAGTGATTTTCCGTTTGATTTGGTTTATCTTGTTATGAATCCCGGATACAATCAGGCAAACTCGGATAAAATAGCTCAAAATGCCGAAATTCTGGAATTGCCCATAACTGTATTTCATACTGACATATTTCAAGTTACTGAAAATATAGCCAAATACCCGTGTTATCTTTGTGCTAAAATGAGAAGAGGACATCTTTATAGTAAGGCCCGTGAACTTGGCTGCAATAAAATCGCACTCGGACACCATTTTTCAGATGTTATCGAAACTACGGTGATGGCTATGTTTTATGGCTCTCAGTTACAAGGCATGATGCCAAAACTTCACAGTACAAATTATCCGGGAATGGAGCTTATACGTCCTCTGTACTGTATCCATGAAGATGACATAATTTCTTGGAAAAATTACAACGGACTTGATTTTTTGAGGTGTGCATGCAAATTCACCGAAAATAATTCCGCTTGTACAGATGGTATAGGCGAAAGCAAACGTCAAGAAATCAAAATACTTATACGAGAATTGAAAAAGAATAATCCCAATATTGAAAAAAGTATATTCAATAGTATTCATGCAGTTAATATTGATACTTTTCCGGG
>CACXHC010000143.1 GCA_902767285.1 uncultured Ruminococcus sp. | reverse complement strand
TTTCAGTTTATAGAATGTTCGTTGAAACACGTAAAATTTATATAGTAAAAGTTTTTTTTGCTTCTTTTTTTTTCAAAAAAAAGAAGAGAAAATAATCAACAAATTGGAGATTTCTTGGGGCTGTTGTTTTTCACAGCTCCTTTTTTATATTTTATTAAAGCATATGAGAAATAATTTCTTCGTGTGATTTTTCGCTGAGATATGCCGGAGCAATATCAAAAACGGTCTTGCAGCCGCTTACGCCTTCTGCGTTAAGTCTTGCGGCAGCTCTTGCAAAAGCGATAAGAACGCTTGCGGTGAACTCGGGGTTGGAGTCGAGTTTAAGGCGATACTCGATAATATGAGTATTTTCGTTGTTCGCACCTGTTTTACCGCTTCTTATAACGAGTCCGCCGTGCGGGAGTCCGCTGTGGTCACGTTTCATTTCTTCAGCCGAAATGAAGTGTACTGTTGTATCGTAATCTGCGAAATAGTTAGGCATAGTTTTTATTTTGTTTTCGATTTTAGCTTTGTCGGCACCCTCGGCAGCAACAACATAGCAAACTCTTGTATGTTTTTCACGAGTGGATAGTTGAGGATTTTTTCCGGCTCTTACAGCTTCGAGAGCTTCGGGAACAGGTACAGTATATTGTCTTGCATCGAGAACACCGTCAATTCTGCGAACAGCGTCCGAATGACCTTGGCTTACACCTTTGCCCCAGAAAGTATAATCTTCACCCTCGGTAAGAATGCAGTTGCTGTAAAGTCTTGCGAGAGAGAACATTCCCGGATCCCAACCCACGGAAATTATACCAATTTTTCCTGATTCCTTTGCCGCTTTGTCAACATTAGAAAAGTGTGTGGGGATATTTGCGTGTGTATCAAAACTGTCGATAACGTTGAAATTCTTAACGAGTTCGGGAGTCATTTTCGGAAGATCAGTTGCACTGCCGCCACAGATTATCATAACATCGATTTTGTCTTTGTATTCTTTAACAAGATCAGAAGATACAACGGGTACATTCTCCGTTGCTATTTTGACTGTTGACGGGTCACGTCTTGAAATAACAGCGACAAGTTCAGTATCTTTGTTCTTTTTAATGGCTTGTTCAACGCCTTTTCCCAAATTACCGTAGCCGTATATTCCTATTTTTACGCTCATGTTAAACACCTCTTAATCAAATTTGCGGATCGTATAAATCTCACAGAAAACATTATACTACAACTCCGTTGATAAATCAATATAAAATATCTTAAAATGCAAGATTTTTTTGAAAACTTGCAGATTTTAAATATAAATCACTTTAAACTGTATCTAAAATATCAAAATATGAAGTTGCATTTTAAAATTGATTCTTTAAAAAAATTGTAAAATGTGTTGAATTTCATTAATAGTTATAGTATAATTTTCTATAAGATAAAAATTTTATGTATTTTATCAATAAAATATGTTGGAGGCGGTCAAAGTGATAGAGTTTAAAGCAGTAAGCAAAACATACAACGGCAAAGTCAAAGCACTCGATAATATGAATTTTACAGTTGGTGACGGCGAACTTGTCGGATTTATAGGCCCTAACGGTTCAGGGAAAACAACAACAATAAAACTTCTGTCGGGTATTCTTACTCCCGACAAAGGAACAATACAAGTGAATGGATTCGATGTTAGTAAAGAACCCCTCAAAGCTAAGGCTTGTATAGGCTATATTGCCGATAATCCCGATATTTTTTTAAGACTTAAGGGAATAGAATTTTTGAATTTTATCGGTGATGTATATAAAACTCCGGCAGATGAACGCAAAAAAACAATTGATGATCTTGCCGAAAGATTCGAGTTATCGAAAGCACTCAATTCTCAGATACTCAGTTATTCGCATGGTATGCGTCAAAAACTGATGGTAATCGCCGCACTCATGCACAAACCCGAAGTGTGGATTCTTGACGAACCTATGACAGGTCTTGACCCTAAATCTTCTTTTGAACTAAAAGCATTGATGAAAGAACATACAAAAGCAGGAAACAGCGTATTTTTTTCTACTCATGTGTTGGAAGTTGCCGAGAAATTGTGCGATAAAGTCATAATAATCAAAAAAGGTCATAAATTGTATGACGGTACTTTGGCAGAACTCGAAAAACGCAACAAAGACAAAAATCTTGAGGATATTTTTCTTGAGATTACAGGAACAAAATGATTGTCGGGCGGTGAATTTATGAATGTGTTTCTTCAGCTTATAAAAATAACCGGTGCATCGGTAGAGCCGACTATCGAGGAGAAAAAACGCAGTAAAGCATTCGGAGCGGTTATGGGCGTAATTATCGGATTGTTTATATTTTTACCGGTTGCGTTTTTTGTCGGATTTATGGTGTATGCTCTTACAAGCGGACTTTCGGCACTCGGCGGAGAAAGCAACTCCGCGGCGGCAGGACTGAAACTCATGCTCCATATTGTTACGCTGTTCTCGGTGGTCTTTGGATTCAATGTAGTTATGAGTGTTTTCTATTTTTCAAAAGACCTCGATTATCTTTTGCCTTTGCCAATATCGCCCATGAAGATAGTTGGAGCGAAATTAGCCTCAACAATGATTTCGGAAAACGTCATGGAGTGTATACTTGTAATAAGTGCGTTGGTTGGATTCATGGTAGGGTATGGAGTAACGCCAGCCGGAATTTTTGCCGCTGTTATCGCAATTTTTACTTTTCCGGTACTTCCAATATGCTATTGTGCCATTGTGTGCATGATAGTAATGTATTTCTCTAAATTCTTTAAAAATAAAGAAAGAGTAAGCAAAATAACGGCTTTTTCGTCAGTAGTTATATTGATAGCACTTGTATTTGCGTTGAATCTTTCAAACGGGTTCTCGCCCGATGTATTTGTAGAACAACTCATGCACAACGATATAAAATTACTGAGCGTTCTTGATATTATTTTTGTAAATGTTCCGCTCATGTCAAATGCTATGGCGGGAAGTTTTATATCGCTTTTGCTGTATATTATCGTAAATGCTGTGGCAGTCGGAATTGTAATGTTGCTTGCATCGCAATTATACTTAAAAACGGTTGTATCTATCAACGGCGGTGACGGTGCGTCTAAATATAAAGAAGCAAATTTTGACAAAGCAATCAAAGAATCTTCGCACATTGAAACATATTTCAAAAAAGAGATAAAGATACTTTTCAGAACACCGGCATATATGACGAACTGTGTCGGCATTAACTTAATATGGCCAATATTCATCTATTTGTTTATAGTTCTGCAAAATCGAAGTGATTTTTTAAGCGGATTTATTTATAAACTGCAAGAAGGACAATCAGAAGCAATACTTTATGTAACAGTGCTTGTTTTTGGAGTTTCGGTAATTCTCACATCGCTGAACTGTCTTGCATCGAGTGCGATAACAAGAGAAGGCCGTCATTTTGAAATAATGAAATATCTGCCTGTTGATATAATGACGCAAATCAACAGCAAAGCACTTGTCAGTATAGTTATAAGCGGTTCGGGACTTATAGTCTACATAATAACAACATTTGTAATTTTGAAAATAAGTGCTTATTTTTGTATGTTCTGCGTATTTTTGAGTATACTTTCGGTTATATATTCAACATATCTCGGAATATATATAGACACCATAAACCCAAAACTCATCTGGGACGATGAAGTAAACGCCCTGAGAGGCAATTATCATGTATTTTACAACATGGCAATAGAAATACTTTTAACTGCTATTGTTTGCGTTGTTGCATTGGGATTAAACAAGCTTGATTTTCTGCCTGTATTTTTCATTCAAAATTTAATACTTATAGCATCGGGCGTTATGGCTTTTGAGTTTTATCTTTTGTGTAAAAATAAGGGCGTAAAAAATATTGAAAAAATAGAAATGTAAGGAGGATTTTATATGTCTATACCTACCCCGCATATTTCGGCAAAATTAGGAGATTTCGCAAAAACGGTTCTTATGCCGGGAGATCCGCTTCGAGCTAAATTTATAGCTGAAAATTATCTTGAAAATGCAAAACTTATTACCGAAGTTAGAGGAATGCTCGGTTATACCGGAGAATACTGCGGAAAACCCGTTTCGGTAATGGGCAGCGGAATGGGTATGCCGTCAATGGCGATTTACTCATACGAGCTTTTCAATTTTTACGATGTCGATAATATTATAAGAATCGGCTCGGCAGGTGCATTGAGCGAAAAACTTGATTTATTCGATATAGTTGTTGCTATGGGAGCAAGTACAAACTCGGCGTATGCGAATCAGTTTGAATTAAACGGAACATTCGCCCCGCTTGCAAGTTACAACCTTTTGAAAAAATTTGATGAAGTATGCGAAAAACTCGGTTATACGATTCATATTGGAAATATATTAAGTTCGGATTCATTCTACACCGCCGAGAAGGACTGCGATAGAAAATGGCAGTCTATGGGAGTAATTGCGGTTGAGATGGAAACAGCAGCTTTATATATAAACGCATCAAAAGCCAATAAAAATGCTCTCTCGGTACTTACAATATCGGATTGTCCTTTTACTAAAAAAGAAACGTCCTCTGAGGAACGCCAGACCAAATTTAATGAAATGATAACGGCGGCACTCAAAACAGCGGTTGATTGAAGGTGATTTTCATGACCAACAGCGAACTTATAGAAAAAGCCGAAAAAGCGAGTGAAAACAGTTACTCTCCATACTCCAAATTCAGAGTGGGAGCGGCTTTGCTATGTGATGACGGCGAAGTTTTTACGGGCTGTAATGTTGAAAACGCATCTTACGGAGCGACCTGCTGTGCCGAAAGAACGGCGATATTTTCGGCAGTCGCAAAAGGGAAGAGGCATTTTGTAAAAATAGCCATAGCCGGAACATCTGACGGCAGTTTTTCGAGCATAACTCAGCCATGCGGAGTCTGTCGGCAAGTTTTGAGCGAGTTTTGCAGCGAAAATTTCAAAATAATCTTAACTGACAGCAACGGAATACACGAAATGAATTTTTCTGATATATTTCCGTTACCATTTGTTTTATCTATATAATTTTTTTCAAAATTAACAGAGGTTTTTGCCTTAAAATTCGATTGACTTTTTTAACAAAATATGGTTTAATTGTATTTGGTCGGAATGAGGTTTCTCATTCAAACAAATAAAAAAATAAAGGAGTAATCGATCATGGATTTAGGAATGCTTGCACAAATGGGTCAAGGATTATTGGGTGGAGAAAATTCTGTTCAAGATAACGCAACGGAGTCCATAACAGCTCTTATACCAAAAGAGTTTTTGGACAAACTTCCCCCGGCATTAAGAACGATAGTTACGTCTAAGGCTGTTGACGAAGTAGCAAAACAAGCTCCCGAGATATACCAAATTCTCAAGAAAGGCGGTAAGCTCACAGGCAGCGACACCGAGAAACTCAAATCAATTATAGTTACAGCAATTCAAAGTGCTAACAAGTAACATTATGAGTATATCGCAAGTTATAGTATGTTTTATGTTTTACAGCTTTTTAGGCTGGCTGTGGGAAATGTTGTACACTCCATTTGAATTTAAATATGTTGAGAACCGAGGATTCTTTTTTTTTTTTTTATTTCCGATATACGGATTTTCCATATTATTGTTACAATATCTCATAAAATGCGTACCGTTTTTCACAAGCGAAAACATGACATTACCCAGATTATTTCTGATATGTATGGTTGGAAGTGCGATTGTGGAGTATGTGACCTCATTCACCATGGAAAAAATATTCCATGCAAGATGGTGGGATTACAGTAATTTTCCGCTTAATCTGAACGGCAGAATATGTCTTTTGGCAAGTACCTTTTTTGGAATAGTGGGAGTCATACTTGTTTTATACTTTTTTCCGTTTATGGACATTGTACTGAGAACAATCCCCCAGCCAATATTTGACACAGCCTCACTGATACTCATGTTTATTTTCGGAGCAGACTATGCTCTTACAAATGCGAGTTTAAATTCGCTGTTGGAAAAAATCGAAAATGCAAACAGAGAATTTGTGGAGAAAGGCGAGTCAGTGTATCAAGCGGTTGCGTCCACGCCGTCCAACTTGAAAAAGAAAATATCCGATTATGAAGTCGAAACTTTAGAAAAAGCTCGAAGTTTGGCTGAAGGATTAAGCGACTCACAAAAATATCTCTTGAGCAGAATAACGAAATTTAGCGTGTCATTTGAGAAAGGCAAAGAAAATTTAGTGAAAGTTGATATGGGCAATAAGCTCAAAGAATATATCCGAAAAAAACGCAGTAACTGAATTCTTGGGGCTGTGAAAAAACAACAGCCCCAGGGAATTTCCGATTTGTTGTTTATTTTCTCTTCTTTTTTTTGAAAAAAAAGAAGCAAAAAAAACTTTTACTATATAAATTTTATGTGTTTCAACGAACATTCTATAA